>CAXMLU010000030.1:0-3289 GCA_964194255.1 uncultured bacterium | reverse complement strand
CAGCACCTCGAGACGCTACGGACCAACCGCAACGTCCACGCGGATTCTCAAGCAGGCACCTCGGGGCGATGGCTCATGTCGACATGTCCGCGCATTCAGGGACACCCGGCGCCCGAGAGTGTGACGGAGGCACGGGCCGTGTCGATGGGGCGGGCGACCCCGTGTTACCCCGGTGCCGCTCAGCGGGCTACTCGGTGGCGAGGGGGAGGGAGGTTGCGATGACTCGCCGTAACGGGATGCCGACATCGCTCGTCGCCCACCGGGCCACGAGTCGCTGCGCCCCCCGTCGTCGGCGGGGGCTCACGCTGGGCAGGTAGAGCGAGTCGACCAAAAGGACCGCGTCCTCAGGGCTGCGAATCGGATAGGCGAACCGGCCGCTGTCTTCGGCAACGACGGCGAACCCGGCGGCATGGAGTGCTTTGACGGGATCGCGAAGGAGTGGGCTGGTGGGGAAGAGCACGAGGGTGCCCAGAGAGGCGGCCAGGCCGGCGTAGCGGGCCCGATCGTGCATGGTGAGGGGAGTTCGGGTGGGGAGGAGGAGCCGAAGGACGCCGCCGGGCTGCAACGTCCGGCGGATCTCCCTCAACGCCTCGTCGAGGGGATCGACCAGCATGAGGGCCATCGAGCAGACGGCGATGTGACACGCACCTCTCCGGAAAGGCAGGCGGGTTAGGTCGGCCTGCACGACGTGCCCGATGGCGTCTGGGCCGGCACCGGCCAGTTCGGCGAGGTTGGTGTCGAGGCCGATCCACCCGCGGCCGGCGGGTCGGCGGGTCGGGGCGCTCCCACAGCCGAGGTCGATCACGACTTCGGGATGGTCTCCCATGCCTTCGGCGAGCCATTGGTAAGGCGTTTGCCCGTGGCGCCGGGAGCGGGCGAGTACGGCTTCGGTGATTCCCGGCCGGTCTTGGTGGAACTGGCGGAGGTAGGCGTCCCAGGCTGGGCGCGATCGACGGCCTTTCAGCATGGCTGGTCATGGACCCAGGCGTCCATGTCGAGCCACAGAGGGTCGAGGCACCGGACCCGCTGGTCCGGGTCATCCGGGATGTCGGCCCAGGCGACCCGGCGAGCGGTGACCTGGACGGGTTGGGTGAGCTGCGCTTGCCGAGCCAGCTCAGCGAAGGTTGGATGCGAGTCAAGCCCGGCGGGGTTGATCACGACCAGGTAGAAGCCGTGGCCTTGATACAGCCGCGCCAGCCCGAGAACCGCCGAAACCCGCTCGACCTCGTCGTCTGCCAGTCGCCGAACGAGGATTAGCTCATGCTGTTCAGCCTGATTCACCGCATCAGTATCGAGGCGTCCCAGAACGGCAGCCAGCTCAGTAGCAGAGCGGCGCCCAGACCGCAGGGATGGTGCGACAGCAGCGAGTCCGGCTCGTGCACTCAACCGCTTTCCCTCAAGAAGAACCCGTTGTTGTAGGTCACGCCGGCACCCCAGCCTTGGCCGCCCCACTCGACGAGCTCGGTGCCGGTCCACGCGTAGGCGCCGTTGCCGCCGGAGGACTGCCCTCCGCTGGGCAGGACCCGCCAACGGTCAGCGGCAACATCGAGAGCGGCACCCCCGCTATCGGATGGGCCGAGTCCAGAGCCATACCATCCCGGGGCGAGGATCTCCGTTCCGGTCCAAAGCAAGGCGTTGGGGTTGAGGATCGGGGGCTGTCCGTAGGTCGGCCCCGACTGGGGTGGCGCAGCCAGGGCTCGCCACCGGGTGGCGTGGGTGTCGAGCAGGAAGAACAGGGGAGCCGAGCTCGGATCAGAGGTTCTGGCCTGTACGACCAGTCCGTCGCTCGTGAGCACCCAGTTCACCGGCGACGCCGGCACTGATGGCATGGTCCGCCAGCGGTTGGTCACCGGGTCATAGCTGGCACCGTCGAACACGCTGGTGCTGTTGGTGTTGCTCAGGGCGCCGCCCGCCACCACCAGACCGGTGCCGTCCCAAGCCACGAGGGCCCCACCCCGGGGGCGCAGCGGGGCGGGTGGAAGGCTGCGCCAGCGGCGGTTCTGCGGGTTGTACGCCGCCCCTATTCCGGGGTCGCTGATCCAGATCAACAGCTCCTGGCCGCTCCAGACGCCCTGCGCCGACACGGCTCGCTGGGCCGGCAACGGGCCGGCCGGCAGCAGCGTCCAGTGGTCAGCGGCCGGGTCGTAGGCGGCGCCATCGATCAGCTGGCAACAGGTGTTGGTCAGGCCGCCCCAGATCAACAACTCGTGGCCGTCCCAGGCGCTGACCGCCGCCGAGCGGGGAGCGAGCGGTGAGGCCGACATGGGAGTCCAGCGATCGTGGGCCGGGTCGTAAACGGCCCCGTCACCGAGCTCGTTTTCCGCGCTGGTCTGGAAATTGAACCCACCCCAGATGAGCAGTCGCTTACCCGTCCAGGCGTATACCGGCCCGCCCCGCACGGACAGAGGCGAGTCGGCCATCGGCTTCCACGGGCCTGGCACCAACGTCGACGTCGACGTCGGAGTCAGCGTCGGCACGGTCGTGGGAGCGGGTTGGCTGACCGGGATGGTCGTCGGGGTTCCACCGACTTTGAGGGGAGACGACGCCGTGCGATGGCCAGACACCGCCACCAGCACGGCCGCCCCTGCGCCGACCAGGGTGGCGGCAATGGCGCCGGCCGCCTGGCGCCGGCGTCGGAGGCGGACGCGGGCCCGGACGGCCTGAAGAAGGTCGGGCTCGCCCGGCGGCTCGGCGGCCCGGAGCCGAAGGCCATGACGGAGTTCGTCTTCGATCATGTCGCCTCCCTGTCCAGGCGGAAGGCAGTAGCCACGTCCCTGTCCGCGTCGGGGCACAGCGCCCGCAGCCTGGCCAAGGCCCGACTGGAGTGGGTCTTCACCGACCCGATTGAGCAGCCCAACAGGCGCGCCGTCTCCGCCTCGGTGAGGTCCTCGTAGTAGCGCAGCACCAGCACCACGCGCTGCTGACGGGCCAGCCGGGCCAGGAGCTGAGCGAGTCTCTGACGCTCGTCCACGTCCATCTCGGCATCGCCAGCCCCGTGGTCAGGAATCGAGGCCGTGGGCACCTCGGAGCGCCAGCGCCGGCGCCACCACGCCAGATAGGTGGTCACCATGACCCGGCGGACATAGACCTCCAGGGCCAAAGGCTCCCGGAAGCGGGCCAACCGCAGGTAGGTCTTGGTCAACGCCACCTGCACCAGATCCTCCCCTAGGTGCCAGTCGCCGGTCAGGAGGTAGGCGGTTCGGCGCAGCGCAGCACCTCGGCTCGCTACGAAGATCTCAAAGTCGTCCTCCGCCTCCGACATAGCACTCCCCGGACCGCTGCCTGTATC
>CAXMLU010000029.1:0-3730 GCA_964194255.1 uncultured bacterium | reverse complement strand
GGCTAGAACAAGGGCGGCGGCGGCGACCACAACGACGGATACCACCGGCACGGTAGGCCTCGGCACGACAAAGATGCTGCGAGCAAAGAGGATCCATAGCCATCGCCCGACGGCGACGCCGAGTGGGATACCCACGGCGATCCCGACGACTGCAGCCACGGATGCCTGCCAGGCCACGGTGGCCGCCAGTTGTCGGGTGGTGAACCCGATGGCTTTCAACAGGGCCAAGTCCCGCCTCCGCCGGCGCACGGACGCGGCGAGCGTGAGTGCCAAGGCGATGACGGCGCTTGCAACCAAGCCGGCGTCGAGGACCGCCGGCGTGCTGCCGAGACGTCGGTAGTTCACGATCTCGGCGGGGTGCTGGACTGACTGTACCGCCACGGCGTCGGTGGCCCCACCGCCGTTCTGAACGGCCGCGAGCGACCGGTTGGCCACGTCCGCGATGCGCTGCATATCGGCCCGGCCAGCGGCGGTAGTGACCCCCTTCCGCAGGCGCACAAGCACGATATTCGGGCCGTTGAGCGTAGGGTCGGGCTGCAACAGGGATTGTTGGAGATCGGGCGGAAAGAAAGAACGCGGGACCAGTGCACCAACGCCCATTGACGGGTGGTCCTGATTACTCATCAGTTGGCCTATCGCCGGCAGAGTGGCCGTCCCGACAATCACCAGCCTGGTTGGCGGTACATATCCGGAGGCGACAACCGTGTCGCCGACGTGCTTGTGCAGCTGTGCCAGAGTGGCCGCGCCGAGCACGATTTGACCGTCTTCTTCGATGCCGTGACCCAAGAGGATGGGGGGCGCGGGCGCGGCGCGGATGTCCCCCAGCAGGATGGGAACGTTGTGGCCATCAATCTGCGTGTTGGAGAACATCAGTCCTGTCCACGCTGCGACGTAAGGGTCGTGGTCGAGAAGAGCCCTTGCCTGCGGCGGCACGTTGAAGCTTGAAGTGAGCGCGTAGCCCCAGTTCCATCCGAACAGGGCAGGACGGGCGACCAGCGTGCGCAGCCCGCTGCCGAACGTCAGGGTCGCCACCACCATCACCACCGTGAGGGTGGCGCCCAGAAGGGCGGAGCGCGCCGGCGCGGCGGTGCGCGCATCTCCGGGCTCGAGCGCGAAGCGCACCCCAACCAAACCTGGCGGCCGCAGGCCAGAAGCGGCCGCCAACCGCAGAACATTTGAAGTCTGCGCCCCATCGGTTCGGGCCCGCTTGACTACCCGATGGGGCGCGGCCCGGTAGCAGAGGACGAGAGACACGGCCCCAAGCCCGCCGGCCAGCACGACGAGCCCGCCACCAATGACTGTCCAGTCAAAACCGATCCCAGAACCGGGATAGACCCCCCGGGCCGGGCCGAGCGGCGACAGCGGTGAGAGCCCGACGGCCACTCCTGCGGCGAGCAGAGAGCCGAGCACTACGGCGCTGAGAACCCCGATCAGACCGTCGGCGGTAGTGGTGCTCGGACCTGCACCAAGAGCCCGGAGGACCTGGAGATCGGAGTCACCGGCTCGGAACTGGCGGGAGATGGCCTGCGCCGCGATCAGCAGCGCGGCGATGCCAGCAATACCGCCAAACGCACCGACGGCGATCGATTCGGGCTTGACCGCCCGCTCCGCCCGTGATTTGACGAGCGACATCGGATGGAAGTTGAAATAGCTGTTCTCTACCAGCAAGGGGTGCAATTCCTGCTCGACGGCGCCGACATCGCGCGCGCCATGGGCGAGCTGGATTCCGTAGTAGGTGAAGTTCTGGCCGCCCACGGCCCAGTCGCGTGGCAGCGATGCAGTGAGCGCCGGCGTGAACACCGCCGAGGTCGGTAACCGGTCCACATCGTCTTGGACGATCGAGTGGTTGAGTACGACGAGCCCGACGAGTTTGAGGTCCAGACGAAAGGCGGGGTGGATATTCGACGGGCCGACACCGACCTGATGCGTCTGCGCGTTGGTAACGAAGCCCCAGGGACTGACTTGACCCACACGGAGTCCCAAGATCTTGGCGGCCGCCGCCGTCATCACCAGTTCGTCGGGTTTCTTCGGGTCGGCCATTCGGCCCTGGACCACCGTGAGACGGTCCTGGTTGAAGTAGAGGCCGTCGACACTCCCGAGTCGGCCGACCTGGGCGATATTGTCGAGCACGGGTCG
This sequence comes from uncultured bacterium, assembly GCA_964194255.1. GTDB lineage: Bacteria > Actinomycetota > Acidimicrobiia > Acidimicrobiales > CAXMLU01 > CAXMLU01. The sequence continues at coordinate 1,594 of CAXMLU010000029.1, read as the reverse complement.
GCCGTCTGGGGCCAGCTGAGCGGCGTTGATCGAGACGAAGCTCTCGACGTGTTTCACGCCTGGCAGGTGGGCGATCTGGGCAGTCAGGTCGGTCGATGTACTGCCTTGAGCGAACGAGACGACCAGATCCGAGGGGTTGGTGCTGGCCAGGAAGGAGGGGAAGGACGACTGGGTGCGTCGGGCCGCGCCGATCGACCCCATGGCGATGCCGCCGACCAGCCCGACAAGGAGCACGATCACGAGATAGCCGCCCCACCGTTGACCGAACGTGGCCCGGAAACGATACGAGGCGACCCGGAGACCCTGTCTGTTCATCGGAGTGTGCTGCCTGGCGCTGTCAGCGTCACACCATTCTGTCCTCCCGCGCCCAACTGTTCTGGGCCGTCCCAGCCCAGTCTCGCTCGGTCCCCGGCGGGAGCCAAGGTGGCCAGCCGGGGTATCCCTCTCGTGCTACTACCACCGACCGTTTTCGACGCGAAACTGTTTGGCAGCGGAGGGAGGGGCCATGATCCGGCCGCTGATCGAATCGCGCGAACGGATCGGCTCTTGGCCACCTGGGTGATCGTCGCCTGGACGCCCACTCCTGCGCTGAGCGCGCTCTTCATCGAACCCGACCCCTCCGGGCGCCAACTCGACGAATTGGTACAGATCGCCATAGGCGCCCTGTTCGGGCACGGCCCCCATTGTCCTTCTGCGCTGGCCACGGCGCAACGTGAAACCCGATCAGCTGGATGTCCCGTCACCGTGCACCGAATGGGACGCCAAAGTCGTGATCGAGCACGTAATTGGTGGCAACCAATGGGTCCAACAGCTGGCCGGCCAAGAACCGCCGCCGCTGCCCGCGGATCGGGCTGTTGCGCTGGCGACATCTGCGGCTGGCGCCCATGCGGTCTTCGCGGCGTCCGACGGCCTCACTCGCACCTTCGAGTTGTCGTTGGAATGGTGCCGGGGACGAACTTCCTCGCGTGCGGATGAGGGATGCCTTTGCCCACGCGTGGGACTTGGCCAAGGCGACCGGTCAGTCGACGGATCTGGATCCGGAGCTGGCGTCTGAAGCGCTCAAGGCGGCCAAGATGGGCATGAGCCCAGCCTTTCGCGGGCCGAACCGTCCGTTTGGCGAGGAGCAGCCGTGCCCGCCAGGCCGGCCCGCCGCCGATCAGATGGCCGCCTTTCTTGGCCGGGTGATCGACTGAAGCGTCGACTTGGTCGTGCCGTCGGGCCGAGCGGCGAGCCAAGATCTACGTGTGAGTGAACTTCGCGACCTGTTGGACCGCGCCGCGGCGCGCGTCGCCGCGTACCGCGAGGCGGTGGCCGAGGGCCCGGTCTACCCCAGCGCCGTCGACCTGGAGGCCGTCCGAGCTGCCCTCGGCTTGCTGCCCGATGGACCGACTCCGGCCGCGGTCGTGATTAACCAGCTGGCCGACACCATCGAGCGTGCGCTGGTGGCGACCACCGGACCCCGCTATTTCGGATTCGTGGTCGGGGGAGCTCTCGACGCGGCGACGGCGGCGGACGTGCTCACCACCGGCTGGGACCAGCCCGCGTTCAACGCGGTCACCTCGCCTGGTGCGGCCGTGGTGGAGGACGTGGCGGG
>CAXMLU010000028.1:0-1929 GCA_964194255.1 uncultured bacterium | reverse complement strand
GCCCGCTGACGTTGAAGGTCACCGCCCCAGCGAAGCCGCCGGTGCGGGCGATGTTCACCGTGTAGGTGGTGCTGGCCCCCTGGACCACGGTCTGGCTGCTCGGGCTGGCGGACAGGGCGAAGTCAGGCGTCGGCGGCGGGCCGCCGCAGCCTGGGATGGCCTTGCACACGTTGAGGCGGCCGCCGGTCACGGTGAGCCCGGCCAGCGCCGGGTCAGAGTCGACGCTGCTCAAGATGCGCGACTTGAGCTGGCCGACCGTGAGCGAGGACTGCCCGGGAGCCGACAGGATGAGGGCGGCGGCACCGGTGACGTGCGGCGTGGCCATCGACGTCCCGCTGTAGGAGGCGTAGCCGCCGGGGACCGTGCTCAGCACATCGAGGCCGGGGGCACCAAGGTGGACGGAGGCGGGCCCGAAGTTGCTGAAATAGGCAAGGTCGTCGGTGTTGGTGGTGGCCGCCACCGAGATGATGTTCGGCGCGTTATAGCTGGCCGGGTAACTCGGACTGAGATCGTTGTTGGAGGAGGAGTTCCCCGCCGCGGCCACGAACAGGATGTCGGCGCTGTTGGCCTTGTTGATCTCGTCCAGCAGTGCCTGGGAGAACCCGCCCCCACCCCAGGAGTTGTTGAGTGCCCGTACGTTCGCCTTGCCGGTGATCTTGGCCTGCACGGCGAAGTCGATGGCCGCGATGGCCCCCGCGGTCGTGCCGCTCCCGTTCCGATTGAGGAACTTGAGGGCCATGATGCTGGTGGTCCAGTTGACGCCGGCCACGCCGACGCCGTTGTTGCCCACGGCGCCGATGGTGCCGGCGGTGTGGGTGCCGTGGCCGTTGTTATCGGCCGGGTTGCAGTTGTTCAGGATGGCGTTGTACCCGTGGGTGCCCGCCGCGCAGCCGCCCACGCCGCCCGGGTTGGACCAGATGTTGGCGGCGAGATCGGGATGGCCGTAGTCCACCCCCGTGTCGACATCGCCAACCACCACCGAGGCCGAGCCGGTCGTCACCGACCAGGCCGGCACGGCCTTGATGTCCGCTCCCGGCGTGCCGGCCACCCCCCCGACGACCTGGCCGGTGTTCTGCAGGCCCCACAGCTGGCCGAAGGACGGATCGTTTGGCACCGCAGCGGTGTGGACGATGAAGTTGGGCTCGGCGAACCTGACCTCCCGATGGGACCCAAGCCGCCGCATAGCCGACTCGACCTGTCCGGCGCCCACCTTCAGCACGTACGTGCCGGCCCCGATCACGGCCCCCTCGCTGGCCTGCGCGTCCCGCTCGGCCGCGTTCTGGGCCTCCCTGGTGGCGCCGGGCCGGAAAGAAACCAGAACCGTACCGTCCTCATAGCCCGCTCCCGAGCCGGCCGCCGACCCGGGCGTGGCCTCTGCGGACATCGCCCCCGCCTGGAGACCAGCGACGACAAGAGCCACCAAACCCATTCCCACAAGCCCCGACCGACGCCTCATCAACGCACCCCCGACCGACCCGCGCCTCACCCGAGGCCGCCCGCCACCGTACCGCGCATGGCACCCACCCAGGCGACCGGCCAGCCCGACAGCGGTCCGCAGGCTCGTGGACTCTGCGCGCAGCACCCGACCATTCCGGTATCAGAGGACGAGAGGCAGGTGCATGTCGCGATCCAGGGGGAAGGCGGACTCTCCCGACGATGTTCCAGGGGCACTGTTGCGTTGCGGGGAGCAAGAGCGCGCCAAGACCCGGAGCCATCGACATCTACACGGCGCGGAGGAGCTCGGCGAACGCGGCGGGGACGCGACCGTTGGGCGGCTCGTCCACACCGAGCTCATAGTGGCCTCGTCGAAGGTTCTGCACAAAGGCATGCCCGACCACGACCACCCGCGCGCCGTGTTGCCGTTTCAGGCCGCGCATGGCGCAGCCGGGCTTTGAGGCGGCCGTGGTCGCATTCGATCGGGTTGTTGGC
>CAXMLU010000027.1:0-12353 GCA_964194255.1 uncultured bacterium | reverse complement strand
GGCGATGATGCCGTTGGAGAACACCAGCCGATGGCCCCGCTTCGTCAGCTGCCGGGGCATGAACCGGTCGGCGGCCGCGAAGCTGGCCAGGCGGGGGAAATCGGCGAAGCTGGTGTTGGCAGCGAGAACCAGGATGAGCATGGTGCCCGCCTGCAGCGCATAGAAGAGCGCCTGGCCCCCAATGCTCCGGCCGTAGACCAGCTTGCCGACCTGCGAGATCACCGTCGGCGTGCCCTTAACGTAGGGAGCGACATGCATGTGGCCAGCCAGCACGGAGAGGCCGAGGAACATGGCGCCCAACAGGGAGCCCATCACGACCAGCGTGGTGCGGGCGTTCTTCCAGGAAGGCTCCTTGAACGCGGGCACGCCGTTGGAGATGGCCTCAACCCCGGTGACGGCGGCGCCTCCGGAGGCGAATGCTCGCAGCACGATGAACGCGGCGGCGCCATACAGTAGTCCGCCACCCGGGTGGCCGATCTTCATGAGTCCGTGAGCGGTGAGCCCTTGCACCGGCAGTGACCCGAAGACCATGCGAAAAAGGCCGACGCCGAGCATGCTGGCCATGCCCAGTAAGAAGAAGTAGGTCGGGACGGCGAACAGCTTCCCGGATTCCTTGACCCCGCGCAGGTTCCCGAACGCGATCACGACGATGAAGGCCACCGACAGGGGTATGGACCACGGCTCCATGGCGGGGAAGGCCGAGGCGAGGGCGGCCGTACCCGCGGCCACCGACACCGACACGGTGAGCACGTAGTCGGTGAGCAGGGACACCCCGGCTACCAGCGCCGAGACGGTGCCGAAGTTGTCCTTGGTGACGATGTAGGCCCCGCCCGCGCTCGGGTAGGCCTTGATCGTCTGGCGATAGGACAGAATGAGGAAAGCCAGCACGACGAGCAACGCAATCGTCACCGGCGTTACCAGCGTAAAGGCAGCGACGCCGACGACCGGCACGAGGACCCGCAGGATCTCCTCGCTGGCATAGGCAGCCGACGAGAGGTTGTCCGATGCGAAGACCGCGAGCGCGGTGGGCTTGCCCAGCCGTTCGTGAACAAGTTGCTCGGTGTGCAGCGGCTGGCCCAGGAGTCGGCGTTTGAGTCGGTAGCGGCCGCTCTCCGGAACGTCGATCGCGCCGGGCGGCCATCGTCCGATCCCGTCCGCGTCGGCCTCGCCTGTCGACGGCGCACCCTCTTCGCCGATGAGGGTTCCGTCCGGCGCGATGTCGACCACGTTCAAGAGTATAAAGAACCAGTAAAGATGATCGGCGACACCCCCCGAGTCGCCCTCGAAGGTGGCGGCGCTAGCCTGACCCAGGCGAGAGGGAGTCCGATGGGCGCAATCTTTCAGGTAGATGAGAAGGACATCTCGTGGGCGGAGTTCAGGGACGGGGCGGAGACCCCGACGTCGCCCCGGATCCGGTTCAAGTCTCTCAACGCCCGCCGTACCGATGTCCCGCCGATGCAATACGTCGAGTACCCGCCCGGACACGAGGATCCCGTTCACAGCCACGAGACCGGTGAAGTCCTCATCGTCACCGCCGGCGCGTTCCACCTGGATGGCGTCACCAGCGCCGCCGGCGCCGCCGTCTACGTCCCTCGCGACACCGAGTACTCGCTTCGAAGCGGGGACGAGGGTGTTCGTTTCTTCCGCATCGTCGTTCCCTGACAGAAAGCGGAATAGCCGCCTGCCCGAAGGCAGGCGACTACCGGCCCCGATCGTTGGTTTCGTCTACGGAACCGGCGAAGGCACGCCGGCCGGCCCGGTGCCCCGGGCCACGGTGCAGGCGCCGGTGCCGCCGTTGGCCTCCTTGCTCCACATCGGCTGGACGGCGAAGTAGTTGTGACCAAGGGGATGGAGCGAGCGGACGATCTATGCCGCGAGGCCTTACTTCTCTCTTTGGTCACCTCCGACGAGGTCGCCATACTGAGGAGATGGTGGACGGGCGAAGTATCGGAGCAGCTCATCACCGGCCGGCCGCCGCGACCCTGTCCGGTGTGGGCCGGCTGTCCAGTCCTACTCCTTGGTTTGCGTCACCTTGGAGAGGCCGTGCGGATGGTCGGGGTCGACGCCTCGCATCCGGGCCAGCGCTTCGACGAGGACCTGGCCCGGGACGACGCCGACAATCGGTGCTGCCGCCTCGGCCTTGTCCGGCCCCGGGATGTCAATGTCGCACCCGGATCTCAGACCGGCGTCGCCGCCAATGACGTAGACCGGGCTCGACCGGTCTCGGGCCGTGGACGCGCCGGCCCTCAGTGCGGCCAACGTCGGCCCTGACGGTGCGGAGGCAATGACGAGGGGCACCTTGGGTCGTTCCATTGCGCTCGGTCCATGCTGGAGATCGGCTCCCGTGTTCCCCGTTCGGAACGCACATGATGCACTTCTGGTTGCACGGCTCGTTGAGGTGCACATGGTAAAAGAACGGCAGGTGGGTCACTTCGAGCGCCGGGCTGTCGCACTCGGCCCGAATGCTCCGCATATTGCTGGCGATGGTGACGCTCATGGCTCCTCCGGGGCCCGCTTGCGGTCAGAGTACCTCACTCTCCGTGTCCGTTTCCCGGCCCGATGGCCTCTCGGAGCCGCCGTGCCATACGAGCGTCGCCCCACCTGCCGCTCGAGTGGCGAAGATCTCCGGTCGGGCGAATCTCCTGTGGCTAAAGGTCTCTCGTACCGCGGCCGCTACCCGCTTCACGGCTTCCGACGGGGCGAGCGCAATTGCGCTTCCTCCGAATCCCCCGCCCGTCATCCGGGCCCCCAGCGCACCCGCGCCGACGGCGGCTCCAACCGCCACGTCGAGCTCGGGACACGAGACCTCGAAGTCGTCCCGAAGAGAGCAGTGAGAAGCGCTAAGCAGACCTCCGACCGAGGCGAGGTCTCCGGATCGGAGCAGCCCGACGACCTGCAGTACCCGCTCGTTTTCGCTGATGACGTGTCGGACCCTGCGCCGTTGCACCGGATCGGACAGCCGGTCGAGGGCGTGGTCCAACTCCGGCCAGGGAACGTCACGCAACGCGTCGACTTTCAGGATGGTCGCGGCGCGCTCGCAGTCTGTGCGGCGAGCGGAATAGTCGCCGGTCGCATGGCGGTGCGGCGCCTTTGTGTCTATGACCAACAACGTCAGCCCGTGCTGCTCCGGATCAAACGGAACCTGCTCGAGGATACGAAGACGCACGTCAAGGAAGAGCGCCCGTCCCTCTTCACAGCACAGCGACGCGGTTTGATCCATCACCCCGCAGGGCACCCCGACGAACCCATTCTCAGCATGCTGCGCGACGATCGCCAGATCGATGGGAGCGAATCCGCACTGGTAGGCGTCGTTGAGGGCGGCCGCCACCGAACACTCCAACGCGGCTGAAGACGACAATCCGGCCCCGTACGGCACCTGACCGTCCACCATGACATCGACCCCGGCGATCGGCGCCCCGCGTTGGCGGAGCGCCCAGATGACCCCGGCGGGGTAGGCAGCCCACCCGCTGAGCGCTCCTGGTTCGAGCTGGCTCAGCCGCAGGGAAACCGGCGCGTCCGGCGCCTGCGCGGACGCGAATGTCAACAGATCGTCAGCGCGAGGCGTGACGGTGGCGACCGTCCGTTGCGGCGTGGCGATCGGCAGGACGAAGCCATCGTTGTAGTCGGTGTGTTCGCCGATGAGGTTGACCCGGCCCGGAGCCGTCCAGCACGCCGGCGGTATGGTCGCCGCGCCGCTCACCGGTCCGGTTCCGTACCTTCCGCCCATCCGTCCGGCCACCGTCGCAGGGCATCCCAGGTGAAGATCCCGGTGGTATGGCCGTCATTCCAGTCGAAGCCGATGCCGTACCCGCCGACCAGACGGGCGTCGAGTAGTCGCAACGGCTCGGGGCTGCCGCGCTGCGGCCAGACCATCTGGCCGGCCCGCCGCCGTTCTCTGCATTCGGCGCACGGGCAGTTCTGCCGCAACTGGAGCAGCCCCACCCGGGCGAGATGACCGTCGGCCCAGGTAAGCGTCACACCGACCTCTCGGTCGACGTCGATGGACTCAGGTTCGCTCAGGGGTTGCTCGGGGCTTGGGCCGGTCATGCCGCGATGGTACGAGGCATCCGGGACGTTTTACCCTCCGCTTACCGTTTGCCTGTTCTGCGTTGACCCTCGGGTGCGTACCGTCGAGGGGTAATGAGACGTGGATCCCGACCTTGGGCGACGCCTGCCGGCGTAGCCTGCCTCCTCTTCGCCGTGATGGCGACGGCCTGTAGCTCAGGCACGAAACCCGTGTCGGCATCTCGGCCCACGACGTCGTCGCCAGGCACGACCGGCGGGACTGGACAGGGCGGGGCGGTGGCGTGCATTACGGGTGTGACCACGCCCGGTGCTCCGGCCGGCGGCGACGTGACCGCCCCGGGGGATATTCCCGACACGCAGGCGTACGTCGTTTACCAATCGCCGGACGGCTACCACATCAGCGTCCCGGAGGGATGGGCCCGGTCGCAGCCGACCGGAGCCGTGCTGTTCAGTGACAAGTTCAACAGCATCCAGGTTCAGGTCACGTCCGTCCCAGCAGCACCGTCGACCGCCTCGGCTCAGTCGGACGAGGTCCCGGTCCTGGCCAGGACGGTACCCTGCTACCAGGCCGACAAGGTCAGCCAGGTGACCCGCACTTCCGGTCCGGCCGTGCTGATCGTCTACCACGCGGTGTCTCCAGCCGATCCCGTGACCGGCAAGTTCGTCCATCAAGATGTCGAACGCTACGAGTTCTGGAAGGCGGGAAAGCTCGCGGTCGTCACGTTGTCCTCGCCGCACGGCTCGGACAACGTTGACCCCTGGCGCAAGGTAACCGACTCGTTCGCGTGGGGCCCGTGACGGTCGGTGCCGGCGAGGCTCTCGCTGTCGACGCCCACGCCGTTGGTGCTCCCGCCATCGATGCTCGCGAGCTGTACCGCTTCTTCCATGCCGGAGATGACGAGGTCCTAGCCCTTCGGGGCGTGTCGCTGACGGCGAGGGCGGGCGAGTTCGTCGCCGTGGTCGGACCGTCGGGGTCGGGAAAGTCAACGCTGCTGGCGTGCATTGCCGGGCTCGAGGAACCCGACGGCGGGACGGTCCGCGTCGCCGGACAAATCATGAGCCGCCGGCCCGAGCGCCAACGGGCGGCGCTGCGAGCCCGTGCCGTCGGGGTGGTGCTGCAGTCCGCCAACCTGGTGGAACACCTCACCGTGTCCGCCAACCTGCGCGTTGCCTTCCGGCTGTCTGGTGGCGCGGGCCGTCCCGACGTCGAGGCGGTGCTGGACCGGGTCGGGTTGGCCGGGCGGTCGAACGCCTACCCGGCTCGCTTGTCCGGCGGCGAGGCCGTGCGGGCCGGGCTGGCCGTAGCCCTGGTCAACCAACCGGCAGTCGTGATCGCCGACGAACCCACCGCCGAAGTGGATCGCAGCGCCGAGGCCCGACTCCTCGACGTGCTGCGAGCCGAGGTGGAGCGCGGTCTGGCCCTGGTCGTGGCCACCCACAGCCCGATCGTGGCCGCGGCGGCGGACCGGGTCGTGACGTTGGCGGACGGAAGGGTGGTCCAATGACAGATAACGATGCGTTGCCGCTCGTCGATTGCCGTGGTGTGTCCCGCACGTATGGGCACGGCATGGCCGCAGTGGTCGCCCTGCATGGTGCCGACTGCGCCGTGTTCCCGGGTGAGCACATCGTTCTCACCGGTCCTTCGGGGTCGGGCAAGTCCACGCTGCTGCACTTGCTGGCCGGCCTTGACTCGCCGACCACGGGAGAGGTGAGCTGGCCCGCGCTGGGCGGGCCCCCGTCCACCCTGCCGGCGGGAACGGTCGGCCTGGTGTTCCAGGGTCCGAGCCTCTTGCCGGATCTCGACGTCGTCCAGAACGTCGCTCTGCCACTGGTCCTGGCCGGCCGTACGGACGCTGAGGCCGGATCCTTGGCCTTCGACCTGCTGGCCGAGCTCGGTATCGACGACCTTGCCACCAAGCTGCCCGAGGAGATTTCCGGTGGGCAGTCCCAGCGTGTGGCCGTGGCCCGCGCCTTGATTGGCGAGCCCCGGCTCATCCTCGCCGACGAGCCAACCGGCCAGCTCGACCATGCCAGCGCCGCCGCGGTCATCGCCATGCTGATTGCCAGAGCGACGGTGCTTGGCGCGGCCCTGGTCGTGACCACCCATGACCCCGTCATCGCCGACCAGCTCGCCACCTGCTGGCAGATCGTCGACGGTCGGCCCCTGCTCCCGGCCGGTGAGCGGTGCTAGCCCGGGTCTGGCTCGCCGGTCTTCTGCGCCGGCGCACGGCGCGGCTCGGGGCGACCGCCCTCGGCGTGGCCGTCGCGGTCGCATTGCTTGCGTCGATCGCCACCTTCCTCTCTGGCGCGCTGAGCACCATGACGACCGCCGCTACCCGCCAAGTGGCCGTCGACTGGCAAGTCGAGATGCGCCCGGGGATCGATACTGCGGTCGCGCTGAGCGCCGTTCGCAACGACCGCCACGTTCGCACCGCCGTCCCTGTTCAGTTCGCCACCACCGGTGGACTACAGGCCACCTCGGCTGCGTCAGTCCAGACCACCGGGCACGGTGTCGTGCTCGGCCTGCCCGACGGCTACGCCTCGACGTTTCCGGGCGAGCTCCGCGTGCTCACCGGCGACCCCTCGGGTGTGCTGCTGGCGCAGCAGACCGCCGCCAACCTGCACGCCAGCCCTGGTGACACGATCGCGGTGGGACGAGCCGGGCTGGCGCCGGTGAGTCTCCGCATCGACGGAATCGTTGACCTGCCCCAAGCCGACTCGCTCTTCCAGAAGGTTGGGGCCCCGCCCGGCTCGCAGGCATCCGCTCCTCCCGACAACGTGCTCCTCCTGCCCGCGGCCCGGTGGCACATCGTGTTCGACCCCCTCGCGTCTACCCGACCCGACTTGATCAAGACCCAGATCCACGCCGCGCTCGACCACCACCTGGCCCACGACCCGGCGGCCGCATTCAACGACATCTCCGGTGCGGCCCACCACCTCGAAGCCGCACTCGCTGGTGGTGGCCTGGTCGGCAACAATCTGGGCGCGGCGTTGGACGCGGCCCGGAAGGACGCGCTCTACGCGCAGATCCTCTTCGTCCTCCTCGGCCTTCCGGGCGTCGTTCTTGCCGGTTTGCTCACCGCCACGGTCGCCGCCGCCGGCGCCGACCGCCGGCGCCGCGACCTCGCCCTGCTGCGGGTCCGCGGTGCCACCCTCACCACCATGGTCGGCACTTCAATCGTCGAAGCCGCAACGGTCGGTCTGGCCGGATCGGCCCTCGGTCTCGGCGCGGCCGCAGTCGTCGGGCGAGCCGAGTTTGGGTCGGCGACCTTCGGCGCCTCATCGGCATCAGCGGCCATCTGGGCCGTGGGCGCAGCGCTCGCCGGGGTCGTCGTCGCCGCCGCCGCGCTGGTCGTACCGGCCTGGAAGGACGCCCGCCAACTCACGGTCGCCAGCGCCCGGCAGACGATCGGGCGCCGCCAGCGGCCGCTTTGGCTGCGCGGTGGGCTCGACATCGGGCTGCTGGCGTTAGCCGGCCTCGTCTTCTGGCTGACCAGTCGATCCGGCTACCAGATCGTCCTGGTCCCCGAAGGACTTCCGACCCTGTCCGTCAACTACTGGGCGCTGTCCGGACCCCTGCTCTTCTGGGCGGGCAGCGGGCTCTTGGCGTGGCGCCTGGCTGATGCCCTGTTCGGACGAGGTCGCCGGCTGGTCACCGCCGCCGCCCGCCCGATCGCCGGTGGCCTGTCGGCCACAGTCGCGGCCACGTTGGGCCGGCACCGCCGGCGCCTCGCCCGCCCGGTCGCTCTGGTCGCCTTAACCGTCGCCTTCGCCGCGTCCACCGCTGTCTTCAACACCACCTACCACCAGCAGGCGGGCGTGGACGCGCTGCTCAGCAACGGCGCGGATGTCACCGCCACCTACCCGCCGGGATCCCCGGCCACCACCGCGCAAGCGGCCGACATCTCTGCCATTGCCGGTGTGCACCACGTCGAGCCGCTCCTCCATCGCTTCGCGTACGTCGGCGCCGATCTCCAGGATCTGTTTGGTGTCCGACCGGCAACCATCGTCGGCGCGGGCAAGCTCCAGAACGCCTACTTCAGGGGCGGCACGGCCGCCAGCCTGATCGCCCGCTTGGCCCACCAGCCCGACGGCCTGCTCGTCAGCGCCGAAACCGTCAAGGACTTCCAGCTCAATCCCGGCGATCAGCTGCGCCTCCGTGTGCGGGAGGCCAGCACCGGCCAGCTCACGGAAGTCACCTTCCATTACATCGGTATCGCCAAGGAGTTCCCCACCGCTCCCCGAGACAGCTTCATGGTGGCGAATTCCGATTACATCGCGGCCCGCACCGGAAATGCCGGCACCGACGCGTTGCTGATCTCCACCTCCGCCTCACCTCCGGTCGTCGCGCAGCGAGTGCGGGACCGCATCGGCACGGCCGCCACCGTGACCGATCTCGTCTCCAGCCGCCGCCAAGTCGGATCGGCCCTGACCGCCGTCGACCTGTCCGGCCTGACCCGGGTCGAGCTCGGCTTCGCGCTCGTGCTGGCCGCCGCCGCCACCGGCCTTGTCCTCGCCCTGAGCCTCGCCGAACGCCGCCGCAGTTTCGCCATCACCCGCGCCCTCGGCGCTCGCCACCGCCAGGTCGCCGCCTTCGTTCGGGTCGAAGCCGCGCTGGTCACCATCGCCGGCCTTGTCCTTGGCGCCGCGGCCGGGTGGGCGCTCACCCAGCTCCTTGTGAAGATCCTCACGGGGGTCTTCGACCCACCACCCGCGGCCCTTGCCGTGCCGTGGGCCTACCTCGGTGTCGTGGTGATCCTGGCGGCTGCCGCCGCGTTCGCCGCCGGCGAACTCACCGTTCGCGCCGCCCGACGGCCTGTCGTCGAGACCATCCGCGACCTGTAGCCGGCGGCAGCGTGGGCGGCGATAGGCGGGCGGCGATCAGGGGGCGCGGGCTGACGAAGCCAGGCCGCGAGGCGGGCAATTCCTGTTGGACGAAGAGCCGTCCGGCCAAGGGCTGCAGGTGTACGCCATCGAAGGTCCGCAACGGGATGCCGCCCAATGTGCGAGCGAACTGATGGTTCGGACATAGGAGGTCGGCGAACGGAAGCAACTGCGTCCAACCCGGATGGGCGGCGACCTGTTCGGCCTGGAGGGCGTTGAACCGATCAACCCGGTGGGCGTCGTCGGGCGGCAGGCGTCCCGGTGAAGCTAGATCGGCGAGCTCGTGGTCGGCCCAAGGGGCCGTCAAGAACGCCACCCGGCCGCCCCGGCTCGTGAGGACCTGGATGGCGAGTTGGAGCTCCGATCGCAGGTAGGTGTCGAAGTCAGGTTCGCCGATGTGCATCCACTGCCCGGCATGCACGCGGTCGAGCACCTCCCATCGTCCGAGGAGGACGAGGGTGAGGTCAGGGCTGAACGACTCCACGAGGGACTGCCAGCGTTGCGGCCAGGTCAAGCAGGCGGCGGGCGGCGTGTAGGCCTTGAAGCTGGTGGCTCCCCCTCGGGCGATACCGCACCCGATGTAGCCCTGGTTGGAGAACACGATCCCGGTCGCACTCTGTATCGGCGTGGTTCCCGCCCCCAGCGAGGCGCGACGCTGTCGCCCACGACCATCAGCCGCAAGGGCCCGGTAAGAACGATCGCCGGCACGGTCGGCCGGGGGGCCGTCGGCGCCGTCGCGATCGACGCCGCGACTGGCGCCGAAGGTTTGACGCTCGTGGTTAGCGCGTTGGAGGCCACCGGCAGCTGACTTGCGACGCGGACAGCGGCCAGTGCGGTCGTGGGCATGAAGGTAAAGGGCGCGGTGATGGACAAGATCACGATGCCGGCGAACGCCGCCGTAACGGCAATGACCGGCCGCGGAATGTGCCAGCGCTGTTCCCGGATCGGTCGTTCAAGCAGGTGGAACGAGCCGATTGAGACGACGAGGGTCAGGCCAAGCCGCGCGAACAGCAATTCGGTGCCGGACAAACCGGTGCGGGCGGGCGTCAGCATCACGATCACCGGCCAGTGCCAGAGATACACGCCGTACGAAATGACGCCGAGAGCAACCAACGGGCGCCAGCTGGCGACGCGCGCCAGCCAGCTCCGAGGCTGCAGCACGAGAGAGGCGATCACCGCCGCCACGGCGAGAGCGACAATGCCAAAACCGCCGCAATAAAGCCATGCCGAGTGCCCGTCGACGCGGACCAGAACGAACGTGAGCACGGCCGCCCCCGCGGCGCCCATCGCCGATCGCATCCGGCTGGACCAGGATGCCTCTTCGCGGACGTGGCGTAGAGTCCTCCTGGCGCGGAATGGGCGGCCGGTGAAATCGCGTCCCATCGCGAAGACGATCCCGGCGAGGGCATCTCCGACGAAGAGTGCTTGCGCGCGGGTGTCGCTGCCGTAGTACAGACGGTCGGCGCCGACCCCGGCCAAAGAGAGCCCCGCCATCAGCGACACCGACAGAACAAAGCCGGAGCCGCTGATGGCTAGGAGCCAACGGGACGATCGGAGCCGGCGAAGGGCGATGGTCGCGGCGAGTGGCCAAAGCAGGTAGAACTGCTCCTCCACGGCCAGTGACCACGTATTCGGCAGAGGCGACGGGGCACTGAAGGCGGCGAAGTATCCGTGGTGAGCGAAAATGAGTGCCAATTGGCCACGTAGAACAGCGTGGCCAGAAGATCGCTCCGCACGGTCGGCAGCTGGTCTGACGACAAGACCAATCGGCTGCCTAGTGCCACGACGTTCAGCACCAGGAGCAGCACGGGCAGGAGCCGGCGGGCCCGTCGGGCCCAGAAGCGCACCAGCGACACATCACCCGTCAGCCGCCACTCATTGAGTACGAGCCCGGTGATCAGATAGCCGGACAGGACGAAGAAGACGTCAACCCCGAGCAGTCCACCGCGGATCTGGCGGATCCCGAGGTGAAACGCCACCACCGCGGCGACGGCCACGCCGCGGATACCGTCCAGCACCGGTATGCGGGCCGGTTGGATGCCTTGGCCGCCTATGGGGTCGCCTTGGGATCCCTCAGGAGGGAAGCTAAGCGACGGTTGGGGCGCGGCGAATCGGGGATCTCCCCGGTCGCTATCTGATGGTGATGGCCGTGTGCATGCCGGCGGAGTAGTGGCCGGGGAGGTTGCAGACCAGGACGTAGGTCCCCGGGGTGAGCGCGGTCTGGAAGGTCTTGGACCCATTGACGCCGATATTGCTCCCGCTGTCGAACACCTTCACGGCGCTGGCCGCCGTCTCGTCCACCCGGCCGTCGCTCCCGAGAGCGAGCTTGTCGGCGGCGAGGTCCGTCTTCAAGACCAGAAACTCGTGCTCAGACGGGCCGGCGTTGCTGACGGCGAAGTCCACCAGGCCAGCCGCCGCCGTTGTGGCGGATGGGACGATGGCGAAATCTTTTTCGGTCACGCTGACCGGTGGCGCCGCTCCCGGGCTGCCCGCGGTGGGCCGAGGGCCGGACGCGGCCGCCAGTGATGTTTGCGCGGCGTGCAGCTTGGCCTGGCTGGTCGAAACCGCTCGAGCGCTGATGCCGATCGCCACCATCGCCGTGAACAGGGCCGCGCACGCCACGACGACGCTGATTACGAGCACGTTGTCCCGCCCTGTCGACGCGTCGAGGTAACCGCCCTCGCCAGAATCTCTGTAATCCTCCGCCACAGTCGTCCCTCCCGCTGTCCGGGTGGGCCGCCGGAGCTGGGCGGCCACCCTTTCACTACGATGAGGAGGCCTGAAAGGATTTGTCCGCCGGATGACCTACGTTGGTGGCGGACAGGAGGTGGACCATGCGGGTGGAGGTCGATTCCGAGAAGTGCCAAGGCCACAACCGCTGCTACGCGCTGGCACCGGAGCTGTTCGACGTGGACGATCTGGGCAACGCAATCGCAATGAACGACGGTGTCGTTCCCGACGGCCTGGAGGAAAAGGCCCGACAGGCGATGGCGAACTGTCCCGAGTACGCCATCTCGATCACGGAGTAAGAGATGACGACCAAGCACCCGCGCGTTGTCGACTGGGCCACGGACTTTGACCACACCGACCCTCAGTGGGTAGCCGATCCGTATCCCATCTGGGAGCAGCTCCGCGGCTCGTGCCCGGTCGCACACAGCGAGCGCTACGGGGGAACCTGGCTACCGGTCCGCCATGAGGACGTCGCGGCAGTGGCCTACGACACCGAGCACTTCACATCTCGGTCGGTCGTGGTGAGCGAGGTGCGGCCGGGTCCGGAGGATCTACCGGCACCGATCGGCGTCGCTCCACCGATCACGTCTGACCCGCCTTTCCACGCGCTCGCCCGCCGGTTGTTGTTGCCCGCCTTCTCACCCAAGCCCATTGCCGCGTTGGAGCCGTTTACCCGTGAGTTGTGCCGCCAACTGCTCGATGGCATGGCGGGG
>CAXMLU010000026.1:0-2569 GCA_964194255.1 uncultured bacterium | reverse complement strand
GCCACGCCCGCACGGTGTTGGAGCTCACCAACATCCGTCGAGCAATCTCCTCGTTCGGCACACCGTCGCCGGCCAGCAGCAACGCCTTGGCCTCACGCACCGCCCGATAGGGCAGCGAGGTCGAACGACCCATCTGCTCGAGGGAGGTCCGCTGTTTCTTCGTCAAATGCAGCGGCGGGGCACCACTCATCGTCAACATCATGCCACCCTAGCCCGCCAAGTTATCTAAGCGACGGACCACTAGTGAGGCAGCTGCCCTCTGGTGAGGGGCCGTTGAGTTGACCTCGTGGTGGCCTTACCGCCGTCTTCCTGCCCGATCAGCTAAGCAAGGTCCGGTCGTCGTCCTTGGCGCGGGTTAGCCGTCGCTTAGCCTTACCCTGCCGGCCTCGTGAGAGACACTCGTTCGTTCAGGAGGTCCTCGAAGGCGCGCTCCAAGACGGCTGTCACGTCTGAGCGAAGATGGCGCGCGCCTCTATGCGAGCAGGTCGCATTACATGCCAGACTGTGGGCGTGACCACATCGAGTTTCGAGGTGGCGATGGCTGGCCATGGGCCGCTCCGCTCTGACAGAGAGTTCCGCCTCTATTGGACAAGCCGGGCGGTCTCCGCGACGGGCAGCGCGATCACCACGGTCGTGCTCCCCGTCGCCATGTTCCGCATCACCGGTTCGGCCGTGCAGACGGCGGGACTCACGGCTCTGGAGATGCTCCCATACCTCGTTACGGGCTTGTGGGCGGGTGCGGTCGCCGACCGTGTCGCTCAGCTGCGGCTTCTCCTTGTGTGCGAGCTCCTCGGCATCGTTATCTCTGCGTCTGTCCCCGTTGCCGCCGCCCTGAACGTGCTCACCATCGGCCAGCTGTACGCTGTCGCCGCGTGCCTGTCGATCCGCCTGGCATGGTCTGACGCTGGCGCGTTCGGCGCCCTGCCACGGCTCGTTGGGCGGGATCGGTTGGCTGCCGCCAGCGCGAGCATCGCGTCCGTCGACAACGCCGCCTGGGTCGCCGGTCCGGCGCTGGGAGGCGTTCTCGTGAGCTCGTTCGGGCCGTCGACGGCGATGGCCGCGGACGCCGCGAGCTACCTCCTGTCCGGGATAGTCCTCACTGCCCTCGCCTCCCAAGCGCGTCTGGCGGCCCCGCCGGGCGGCTTGACCAGCCTGCGGGCTGGCATCGCAGAAGGCTTGCGGTTCGTTCGATCCGATCCGATCGTACGCACGCTGACCCTGCTCGGGTTCGGCAATAGCTTCACGTTCGGCGCAGTGTCGGGACTTACGGTCGTGTTCGCCGTGCGGAGGGCTCGGCCTGACCGCCACCGATAGTAGGATTGGCCTCCTCTACGCGGCCAGTGCCGCCGGGGCGCTGGTTGCCTCGCTCGCCTTCCCGCGCCTCGCCCGACGGGTGCGACTCGGAGTCATAAGCGTCGTCGCCTTCGCAGTCGCGTCCGCGTCCACGCTAGCGTTGAGTACGACCGGCATCCTGCCGATCGCGATGGCGCTCTTCTTTGCGTGCTTTGCCTCGGCGGAACTTGCGGGCATCAACAGCTGGGTGTTCCGCCAATCCGTCACACCGGACAACCTTCAGGCCAGAGTCAACACGAGCGCCCGCATGGTCTCCCTCGGCGGGTATCCTGTCGGGGCGCTCGTCGCCGGCTTTGTCGCCCAAGTCACCAACGTTCGTGCAGGCCTGGTCGTTGCCGCCGGCGGCGTGGCTGTCTCTCTCACCATCGGTGTGGTCACGCGTCTCGTCACCGCGGACCCAAAGGCGACCATTCCCGATGTTGGCGGTTCGGACATCTCAGGCATCCGGCCGTGAGCACGGCTGATGGATCGCGCCGTTGGCGACGAACTCGTTGGGTGGCGTCGGGTTCCGGGTCCAATCCAATACCATTGAGCGCCGTGTCGGATGCTAGGACGTGAGGAGACCGTGATACGGCTGATCGGTCGGGGACCCGAGTCTTGATCCTCGCGACAGCCGGCACTTGACATGTCTCCGTGCAATCGTTAATGCCGGACGGCGAGCGTGGCTGCAGCCTGGTTTGCAGCCTCGACTGGATGCGGATCGAGAGCTCCATAGGCCCCAGTGATATGCCAGCAATGTCCGAGGAAGACGTCGACTTCCTCGCAGTGCTGTTGAACACGATCCTCGGAAGCACTGACAGGTCACGGATCGTTACCTCTCGGAGGGAAGGCTTCCCGCTCCAACACACAAGGGGTTTCTCATCGGCGGCCGAGTGTGAACCTAACAACCTGGTCGAAACCTATTCGACCCTTTGAGTCCCGACAGCCGTCGAGCCGCTCGTAGGCGGCCGCGCGCACGTCCTCCCGCTCCTCGGGCGGAACCGACTCCCACATGCGGCGTTGGCCCACTGACCACGTCCAGCGGTGCCATTGTCCTCGTCCGCGAATCGCACCGGCACTGTCATCGTCGAGGTCCGCACTCCAGCAAAGAAGGCGTCGAGCAGCAACTGCGCTACGCCGGCTTCCGAGCTGAACGGGCTCTCGGCAGGTGGATTGGTCTGAGCGCCAGCCATGCCCGGCGGCAAGTACGGAGAAATAGTCAAGACCTGTGGATCGG
>CAXMLU010000025.1:0-4659 GCA_964194255.1 uncultured bacterium | reverse complement strand
CCCGCCGGCACAGGCTGCCCATCCGCTACACACGGCACCGAGAACCAGAACGAGATGACATCGGCGACAACCGCCACGATGCGCAGGAGCATAGGTGCTCAGCTTGGGCAGCGGCCGGTCATTGCCAGCAGAGTCTGGGCATGACCGGCCCATTGCACAATGGCCGTGAGCAGCACACCGCCGGCGGCGACACCGGGGGCGTAGAGGAGCGCATGGCCGACGACCGGCGGCGTGGCCGCGGACTCGTCGAGGGCGACCAGGCGTTCCTGGATGCCGTCCGCAGCCGAGAAGGCGATGCCACCGGATGTCACGGCGACGCCGGTGATGGCCAGCAGGGCCCTGCGCAGAGCCGCTCGGGCGACGGGCCCGGCCGAGGCGGCCTCGTCGTCAGCCCACCGTTCCACCGCGCCGCGCAGGGCGTCAGTGCTGACCCGGACTCCGGGCATCACGCCCAGCGCTCCTTCGACGCCGGCGGCGAGCAGCAGGAGGATCCCGTGGCGGTGGCGGAGATGGGCGACCTCATGGCGTAGCACCGCCGCGGCCGCCTCGCTGTCGAGTGTCTCGAAGGCGGCGTTGGAGATGACGATCTGGCCCGGCCGGCCAGGGACTCCGAACGCCACCGGAATGGCGGCCGGCACGACGGCCAGGTCGTAGCCATCGACGTCGAGGTGCTCGCCGAGCCACGACTCGACGCGCGCACCACGGCGACGTTCCAAGGCGCGCCGTACGGCGATCGACCATCGCAGCGGCACGACAAGCGCGACACCGAAGGCAGCCCAGCCGGCGGTGCTGCCGCCGAGAAGTAGCGGCCCGAGAAGCCGGTGACAGGCGGCGGCGAGGGTGGGGGCGCCAGCGGCCCGCAGCACCGTGGGAGCGGCCCGCAGGACGAGACCGGTCTCGACGGCCAGCGGGCCGACGGCCATGGCCAGAATGCACAGGACGGTCCACTCGCGTGGCCGGAGGCGGCGACCCGCCGGACGCAGCGCGCCGGGCAAGACCAGCAGCACAATGCCAGCGGCAACAACCAGGGCGACGGCCACGACGCGTTAGGCGCCGATGGCGCGCAAGAGGCGGCGCAGCTGGTTGCGCTCGGCGGGGGCTAGAGCGTCGGCGAAGTGGCTGAGAGCGGCCGTGCGGTCGCCGGCATCGGCCAGGACCTCGGTCATGCGGGCCGCGGTCGCCTCCTCGCGGGACTGTCGAGCGCAATAGACGTAGGAGCGCCCGTCGCGGTGTCGCTCGAGGCGGCCCTTGTCGCACAGCCGGACCATGATCGTCATCACCGTCGTGTAGGCCAACGGCCTCCCGCCCGCAAGAGTCTCGGCGACCTCGCCCGGCGTCACCCAGCCGCCGTGGTCCCACACGGCCCGCATGACGGCCGCTTCCAACTCGCCGTCGGCCCGCTTGGCCACCGGGGTACTCCTTTGATCGTGGTTGCTTCGCCGAAGTGTAATGGGTCTCCACCCGGTCGCCAGGGGCCTAGTCGATTGGGCGGACTGCCGGTCGACATAGACTCGTTGACCGCGGAGGCGTCCTCGACCACGTCGCCGTCGACCTTTTCGAGTGGGCGCACCTGCACCGTTTTGGCGGTTGGGCCGGGCGTGGCGTTCCTGGGGTCTATGCATGTCCCCCCTCACCTGTGGTGGGCGGTTAGCGCCCAGCCTCGTCGTGGTCGAGTCACCGTCGGCCCAGCGCCCAGCCGGATGGGCGCGCCAGTGTGTCGACGGTCGGAGGACCGGCTCGTGCTTGGCTTATGCCAGGACGGCCACCAGGATGTCGGTCAGCACGACGAGCGCAGTGACGGCGATGGTCAGCGTGCGGCCATATGATGTCTTGCGGGGGAGGTCGCGCATCGGGAACAGCAACTGCCGCCCGAGCTTGTAAGCGGCAATCGCGCCGATGAACACGGTGCCGGCACGATAGGCGGGTCGCGCCAGAACTGTGAGGAACGTAGCAAGCCCGAGCGTGAACGCGAGGGTGGACTCGAACAGCTGCGTCGGGATGCGGCGCGTGCCGAGACGTCGGTCAGACGACCACAGTCCCCAGCGGGAGGCGGTCGGTCGTCCGGCGCAGCAGCCACCGAAGAAGCAACCGAACCGACCGATCGTCATCCCGAACAACAGTCCGGGAGCGGTCACGTCCAGAAATCGACCGACGGAGATGCCCACGACAAGCGCGCCAAATATGACCGTAGCGATGGCGGCGAGCACGAACCCTTGGATACACATGCCGGCGGTGAGGAGCATCCGTGGCTTGAGGAGGTCGCTTGGGTCTTGCTCGGCCAGGTAGTAGAGCTTTGCGCCCAACAGACCAACCAGGCTGGCGATCAGCGACACCAACAGCACGTCCGCGACCGGGAGGGCAATGTGCGCGGCGAGTCGCGTCTGGACGGTAAGGGCGACGGCGACGCCGACCCCGACCAAGGCCGGCCAGGCGCCGAGGCGCACGCCCGGCGCGCGGACACGGATGACCGGCGCGAACCGGGTCACACCGGACGACGCGCTTGGCGGGCGGGGTCCCGGCGGCGGCGCCGAATGTGGGACGGCGGCTCGGCGGGGTTGGGCGACCTGGCTGGCGGTGACGTGCCATTCGCCAGGTGCGATGTCGAAGATGCGGGTGGTGATCGCGCTGCGGCCGCTGCTCGGCACGACCTTCTCGACGGCTTCCGAGGCAGTGAAGGTGTCCTGTGGGCGCGACTTGCCTTTGATACCGAAGCGTCGGCCGGTGAAGCGGATGCTCACGGGGTACGGCTCACCGTCCGTCGCGGCGTCGAACCAGTAGGTGAGGCCGAGCGCCTGCGGTTCGGCGTCGGCGAGAGCGTCGCATCCGAATGTCACCACCTGCAGCATCGGGACTTTGCGCGGCGCCGAGGCCAGGGACGGCTGGGTCACGGCTCCCGCAGACTCATTCGCGTACATAGCCGGCGTGGCTACTGCGGATCTCGGTGCCAATCGCCGTCCTGGCCTGCTCTGCCGACATCACGGCAAGGCCGGCCTCGGCGATGGCGCACTGCTGTGCGTCCGTGTTGAAGATCACGGCTCGCGCTTCCATCTCGCGTCCAGCTTGGCTACCGATGGTGGACTCAACGCGGTGGGTTCGGCCCGTCGGGACAGGGCACCGGAAAGTCGTCGTCGTCCGCTTGGTGAGGGCGAAGACGCCACCGATAGCGATCGTCGCCCACGCCATCGCTTCGTCGAGGATGGCGAGGACCAATCCTACGTGCACGTAGTTGGGGGCACCGGAGAGCGCCGACCCGAGTGAGAATTCGGAAGTCACTTGGCGACGGTCGTCGTCATAGAAGAACCGGATCTGCAGCCCGCGCTCGTTGGCTGGCTCGCACACGAGGCAACTCGACTCGAAGCCCCATGCCGCGTTGTCGAGCTTGCGGATCATCACGCCCCGTCCTCGCACGTTGGCCGGAGCAGGCGGCGGTGGGTTAGGGACACAAACAGCGGACTCGTTCCCGGTGTCAGTTCGCAGGCATGGCGCACGACGGTATGCTACGCCATGTAGTAGCATCTGGGGCGCGGGAGCGTCGGGGTGCGGGCGAAATCGATCCGACGAGCGGCGATTCGAACAGGGCGAAGCTGAGCTCCGGATGGACAGTCTTGCAACGCCTCCTACTGGAGTCGCCCGTCGCCGCCACGATCATCCTTATCGGCCGCTACGAGTCCGTCCCGGGCGCGCCGTTCGTGGCGGCCTTCGTCGCCTACCCGCTGATCTGCCGGTTCCAGCTTCTTTGCGTGCGTAGACCCGAGTCCACCATCGGATGGCGGCTCACGGCCGGCACAACAGCGGCCCTTCTCGCCGTTGACGGACCGCAGAGGGTTGCCTGCGGCGTTTTCTTGACAGCCCGGACCTTTACACCGCATCCGACTAGCGCCTCAAACGGCCGCGCCGACCCGCCCCCGCCTACCACGACCGCTCGTGTCGCAACGCGCCCGCTTCATTAGCGAGCACTTGCCGTCGATCGATGCGTCTGGAGAGGAGCAGTGCGGGGATCGACAGGGGCGTCGCAGGTCCATGTTGCCTGCGTGATCGACCGTGACGCGCGGGTGGTCGACCGGGTTTGCCCTTCACGCACAATGCGGTGCTAATGGGGGCCATCGTCAAACGGGATTCGCGGAGCGACTGTGGAGGTGTGGCCGTTGGACAGGCGACGGGCCGGTGGTGGAGGTACTGCTGGACGCCGGCATAGTCGTCGCCGACCAACCCCGTGGCCAAGCCGGGACCGGCCCCCGACGTCTGGGCCAGGTGCAGTTCGACGGCGACTCGCGCCCGGAGGTCACCGGCCAGCTTCTGCCCATCGATAACCAAAACGTACACATCGGCCCTACGCTTCTCTGCCCAAGCGGACCACCACCGAGCCACTGGTCGTTGTTGTGCCCGACGGAGTTTGCGGGCTCATGACCTGATCACACCCGTCTACAGGACGGATCCAGCCCCGGCTGCCGAGGCGTCCCCCCGACGGGCAATCCCCAGGCGTCCGCCCGACGGGCAATCAATACTGACAGCCGCCCGTAAAGAACCCGTCGATTGCTCATCCTTGTGTCCTACCGGCCCAGACAACATACTGTCCCTACATCGGTCAACCCGAACGGGTTGCCCAGAGTGGACCGGGGGGAACCGTGTCTGAAGTGACAACGACTACCGGCTTGCAGA
>CAXMLU010000024.1:0-4155 GCA_964194255.1 uncultured bacterium | reverse complement strand
GTGCTCTGCCGACTGAGCTAAGGGGGCGCGTCGGTTCCGGGACCTGCCGGTTCGCGACCTCAGGATGGTAGCGCACGAGGCTCAGGCCACTCCGAGGGGTGATTTGCTGCCCCACCCCTTTCCCCAGCCTTGCCAATCTGGCCACCTGGAGCGCTCAAGACGGGGCCTCTGGCCGCCGAAACTTACCTATGCGCTACCAGCGCCTGATCCTGGAATCGGGCTCTATTGCTTTCACTCTGCCGCTGCACCCGCGCCTGACGGTCATCGCCGGGGTGGGCCGGCATGAGCGGGAGGGACTGGTCGGCGAGCTGTTGGGCACCATGAGCGGCGGGCGTCGGCATACCCGCCTCGAGATCATGGACGACAGCGGCCGTCGGCTTTGCGTGATCCGGGGGGAAAGCCCGGACACCGACAAGGTGGTGGAGGTGGAAACCGGCCGCGACGTGAGCACCGAGTTCACCCGGGCCAACCGCGTCGACGTGCTGCTGGCCATGGGCCTGGACCTTGAGCGGGCCCGCCGCCGGACTCGCCTGTCGGCAACCGACGTCGCCGCCGCCAGCCGTAGCGACGCCCTCATCTCCACCCTCGCCGCGCTCGATCAGCACCAGCTCTGGGAGACGGCCGAGCGGGTGCTGGCCAGCGACACTCGCCTCAAGATGGAGGCGGAGGCGGCCGGGGCCACGGTCGAGGACCTGCCGATCATCGAAGAGGTCGAGGAGCGCCACGCCGCGTTCGAGGGTGCCCAGCGCCGGCTCGAGTGGATCCGCCATCACGGGATCTTCATCGGCGGTGCCGGGGCGATCGGCGCCATACCGGCCGGACTCATGAACCGTTGGACCGCCCTGCCCTTCTTGGGCGTGGCGGCCGCCAACACCGTCGTGTCCATCGTCTTCCGCCGGCACATGGAGCACACCCGCAGGGCCGAGGCCGACGCCCTCGAGCGCGCCGGCGCGGAGAGTTATCTCGGCTTCCACATGCAGCGGATGAGCCAGCTGATGGAGACCCAACAGAACCGGGAGCGCATCGCCGACGCCGCCGCCGAGCGGCGCAAGGCGCTCGACGCCTGGCGACTCCTCGTCGGCGAGGTGGCGCCGGAATGGGCCATGACCGTCCGCGAGCGCATCCTGGCCGCGTCCCAGCGGGTCGACCTGGTCCACGGCATCGAGGGGATGGCCGCCGGATCGAACAGCCTGTCGCTGTCCAGCGTCGAGCCGGCCGAGCTGGCCCAGGCCCTGATCGTCCGCCTGGCCGACCTGCGCCACGCCGGGTCCGGGGGCGAAAGCCTGCCGCTCATCCTGGACGAGCCGCTCGTCGGCGTGGAGCCGTCGGTCAAGCAGTGGATGCTCGAGCTGGTCGGCCGGTCCGCCGGCATGCCCCAGGTCGTGTACCTCACCAATGACCCCGATGTCGCCAACTGGGCCCGCATGGAAGCCATCGCCGGTCATCTCGACATCATCGAACCGGCCGTCGAGCCGGCTCGCGCTCACGCTCCCGCGTCTCGCTAAAAAGCCGTTCAGAGCAGGCGTTGCATGATCACGACGTCGAGCCACCGGCCGAACTTGCGGCCGATCTCCCGCTCGGTGCCCACCTCCTCAAATCCGCATGCCCGATGGAGCGCGATAGAGGCGGTATGACCGCCGACGATGCGCCCGATGACGGTATGGAAGCCGTGGGCCGTGCCCAACCGGATGAGTTCGTCCAGGAGCAGCCGGCCCACGCCGCGGCCGCGGTGATCGGCGTGGACATAGACGGAGTCCTCCACCGACGTGCTGTAGGCGGGCCGGTCGCGGTACGGCGACAGGCTGGCGAACCCAACGATCGCGCCGCTGGCCGAATCAACGGCGACGACCGCGGGATGGGCGCCGCTGTGGGCCACGAGCCAAGTCTCTTGCTCCTCGAGCGTCCGGGGCCGCAAGTCGAAGGTCACGGCCGCTTCCGTCACTTCCCGGTTGTAGATCGACCTGATGGCCTCGGCGTCGGGAAGCTCGGCCGGCCGCACATCGATGTCGCTCATCCGGGGGGACGTTAGTAGGCACGGGTAGAATGCCGGCCGTGCCGGAGGAGCTACGCCAGGCGTTTCACCGCGACATGAAGAGGATCGACGATGAGGTGGCCCATCTCTTCGCCCTGGTGAGCGAGGCGGCGGCTGGCGCGACGGACGCGCTGCTGGCCGGGGATCGGGATTCGGCCGAGCTGTTGGCGGCCCGCGACGACTTGATCGACCGCGTCTTCCGCGAGGTGGACGCTCTCGTCGAACGCCAGTTGACGCTGCAAGCGCCGGTGGCCTCGGACCTGCGTCTTCTGCTCACGTTGGTGCGGATCGTGCCGGAGATCGAGCGCAGCGGCGACCTCGCCGAGCACATCGCCATGCGCGCCGTCGGGGGACTCCCGGGACAATTGACCGCCAAGATGCGGGGTCAGATCGCCAGGATGGGGGCCCTGTGCGTGGAGATGTGGCGAGCCACGGCCGACGCCTACGTGGAGCGCGACGGCAGCCGGGCCAGCTGGCTCTCGATCCGGGACGATGAACTCGACGCGCTCCACGACGAGTTCACGGCCGAGGCGGCCACCGCCGCCGTACCGGCGTGGGTGGCCATGGAACTGGCTCTGATCGGCCGCTTCTACGAGCGTCTCGGCGATCACGCCGTTCACGTCGCGGAGCGTGTCCGCTACCTCGCCGGCACCGGCTAGACCGAGGCACCCACCAGGTCGGGTGTCGGGCGGCGGGACGCATCGATCCTTCTCCGGACGTTGGGGAGGACCCGCGCTATCAGGTAGCCGGCGAAGGCGAAGGCGCTGATCAGGAAGCCGACGGGGAACCGGCTGTAGTAGGTGACGCTCAGGCCGGCCCACACGAACGCCAACGAGAGCAGGACACACAGGACGATGGCCCGACCGGCGGTGCGACAGGTGCGGTCGGCGATCGCGCCGGGGGCGACCAGCAGGCTGAAGATGAGCAGAACGCCCACCACCTGGATGGCGGCGGTAACGGCGACGGCGAGCAGGAGGAAGAACCCGATCGACAGTCCCCGGACCGGCACGCCTCGTGCCTCAGCGACGTCTTCGTCGAGTGACGCGAACAGCAACGGCCGGTAGATGGCGGCCATGATGGCGAGGGTGACGACGCCGGAGATGGCGATGATCCACACGTCGTGGACGCTGATGCCGAGGATCTCGCCGAAGAGCAGCCCGAAGGGACCGCTGGCGCTCTCGCTCTTGTAGCGGGTGATGAAGTAGGAGCCGAGGCCGAGGGAGAAGGCGAGGACCATGCCGATGGCGGCGTCACGACTGCGCAGCCGTTTGCCGAGGGCGCCGATGAGAGCGGCGCCTCCGAGCGAGAGAAGGAGCAGGCCAGGGACGGCGCCAAAGCCGTACGCCACGCCGCCACTGGCCCCCGCAAAGCCGATCTCGGAGAGGGCGTGGGCGGCGAAAGACGACTGGCGCAGGACGACGAAGTAGCTGAACACGCCGCCAAGGATGGCCGCGACGGTGCCCGCTTCGAAGGCGTGCTGCATGAACGGGTAATGGAGAAGCTGATGCAGGTCGTGGATCACGTTCCATGACGGGTGGGGAGTAGCGACTCGGGCGAGCAGCATCGTCGTTTCGCTCAGTTCTCGGTCTTTGCGTCGCCGGGGGCGGGGGCGACAGGGGCGGCGGGCGCGGCCCGGGCGGTGGCGGCAGAGCCGGACCGATCGAGGTCGTGCGGGTGGGCCGCTTCGTCTTCGAGGCCGACGACGAAAAACCGGCCTTGCCGGTCCTGGAGGACCTCGACGTTGGCGTCGTACAGGGCGGAGAGCCGCTCGGAGGTGATGACCTCGGACGGGGTGCCGATGGCGATGCGGGCGCGGGCCACGTAGATGACCCGGTCCAGGACCGGCAGGAGCGGGTTGACGTCGTGGGCGATGAGCATGACAGCGATGCCTCGCGAGCGGGCCAGCGACGCGATCAGACGGGCGACCGCCACCTGGTTCCGCACGTCGAGACTGGCGAGCGGCTCGTCGAGGATCAGCAAGCTGGGGTGGCTGATGATGGCCTGGGCCAGCAGGAGTCGTTGGAGCTCTCCGCCGGAGAGCGTGCCGATGGGATGGTCGGCATAGGACTCGGCTCCAACCGCGGCCAGGGCGGCGTCGACGTGGCCGGCCACGTCTCGGGACC
>CAXMLU010000023.1:0-17794 GCA_964194255.1 uncultured bacterium | reverse complement strand
GCGCCGCGCTGGCGACGCCCCCCGCCGCCTGCTGTCCCGCCTGCCGCTGCCTGGTGACTAGTACGCGAGGGTTTGCTGCACTCCACTGCTTTCGTGGGCCAGGAGCCACCGCTTGCGGTCCAACCCGCCGCCGTAACCGGTGAGCGACCCGTTGCTTCCAATCACGCGATGACAGGGAATGATGATGGCGATGGGATTGCGTCCGTTGGCTCGTCCGACGGCGCGGAACGCCGAAGGTGTTCCAACGCGACGGGCGATGTCGCCGTAGGACGTGGATTGACCGTACGGAATGCGCGCGAGTTCGTCCCAGACCGCCAGGTGGAACGGCGAGCCCGAAGGCCGCAGCTGCAGGTCGAAATCCTGGAGCTCTTTGGCGAAGTAGCCGTTCAACTGTGCCACTGCATCACCGAAGGCGTTTCGATCGGCCTTCCACGTCTGCTGTGCATCGGGGGCGTACCGCTGGTCGTCCATGAAGAGACCGGTCAGCGCCCCGTCAGACCCGAGCAGGGTGAGCAGGCCGATTGGGCTGTCTATGGTCATGAAGCTGGTCATAGGTTTGGCTCCGGGTAGTGGTTGATCGGGTGATCCAGTGCGCCCCACAGATACTGGGTGGCGTAGGCGCGCCACGGGCGCCATCGCTGGCTGTAGGCCTCGAGCCGGCGGCCGTCCGGCAGCCCGAGCGCGCGCGCCGCGCCGACCACGCCCAGGTCACCCGCGGGAAAAGCATCGGGATCGCCGAGGCCCCGCATGGAAATGATGCTTGCCGTCCACGGACCGATGCCTTGAAGCGATCCGAGGAAATGGGCGGCGACGATCCAGTCCGCGCCGGGGTCGAGACGCAGTTCCGCTCCGGCCAGCGCGGCAGACAGCCGGCGCAATGTCTCCCGGCGGGCCGCCGGCATCGGGAACGACTTGTCATCGAGGTCCAGCAGTGCTTCCGGCGCTGGGAACAAGTGGGTCAACCCACCATCAGGCAACGAAAGGGACGTGCCGGCTGCGGCGGTGAGACGGCCGCTGAGTTTTCGGGCTCCGGCGGTCGACACCTGTTGTCCGATGACGGCCCGCAGGGCGAGCTCACTCGGGTCGACAGTGCGCGGCACTCGACGGCCCGGTGCTTTGTTGATCAGAGGAACGAAAACCTCATCGGCGGAAAGCAGGAGATCGACGGCAACAGGATCAGCATCGAGATCGAGCAAACGCCGGCAACGAGCGACGGCCGCGTTGACGTCCCGGAGATCGGTGACGCGCAAGCCGCACTGCACGTGACTAGCGAGCGGTGAGAGCGTGACGACCGCCGGACCGTGAGGCAGCCGCAGCGTTCGTCGGTACGAGCCGTTGCTCCACTCCTCGACACCGGGAACGGCAGTTGCCGCTAGATGCCCAAGCACTCCCTCGGCGTGGAATGGAGGTCGGAAGGGAAGCCGGAGGGTGAGCTGCTCGGCCGACGTCTTGGTGGCGGTTGGTTCGCGCCGCCACCGCTTGCGCATCTCGGTCGGGGTCATCGAGAACACGGCCCGCACCGTGTCGTTGAACTGCCGGATGCTCATGAAGCCGGCTCCGAACGCCACCTCGGTGAATGACAGGTCGGTCGTCTCGATGAGAATCCTGGCGTTCTGGGCGCGTTGTGCTCTGGCCAGGGCGAGCGGCGCGGCGCCCACCTCCGACAGCATCTGTCGCTGCAACTGGCGCACGCTGTAGCCAACCCGCGACGCCAGACCCGTCACGCCTTCGCGGTCGATGGTCCCGTCGGCGATGAGACGCATGGCGCGGGCGACGACGTCGGCGCGGGCGTTCCACTCCGGCGATCCCGGGCTGGCATCCGGCCGGCAGCGCTTGCAGGCGCGGAATCCGGCTTGCTGTGCGGCCGCCGCGGATGGATAGAAGCGGACGTTCTGCCGCTTCGGCGTCATGGCCGGACAGCTCGGGCGACAGTAGATGCCGGTCGTGATCACGGCCGTGAAGAACCATCCGTCGAACCGGGGGTCCTTGCTCTGCACCGCCCGGTAGCACGCCTCGGTGTCATCAAGCACCTGTTCAGTGAACCAGCCGGCGGGGCGTAGAGCTAGCGGGAATACGACATCAGGGCACCTCGGGCGACGCCGGGATACTCCTGAAGAGGGAAACCTACGCCTCCGGCCGTCGGCCGAGCGTCCCGAGGGGGAGACATGGGCAAGGGACTACGGCGGGGCAGCATTGTTCTTGGCTTTGCGGGCGTCCTGGTGTTGGCGCTTCCGTCCGCATTTGCGAACGCGACGCCGCTGGGTAACGCGCAAACCAACCAGCACTGCGACGCGACGACGAACGGTGGCGGTTTCAGCGTCGTCCAGGGGTCATCGGTCGGGGTGAATTACGCCATGCCCACCAACGGGAGGCTGACCAACTGGAGCGTCATGGCGGGGTTCGCCGGGCCGAACAACCCTGACGGTACAGAGACCGCACAACTCGAAGTGTGGCGGCCGACCGGCACCACCGGCTCGTACACGCTGGTGTTCCTCAGCCCCTCGCAGACCTTCTCGACCACCGCCGGCGGGCAAACCTTCACACTGAAGCCGACTGCTGACGTCGAGGCCGGCGACCTGCTCGGGTTGGCGATCATCAACTCGGATGCGGGCTGCTTGCAATCGACCAGCAACACCTCTGACGTGGCGGGCGGCACGTTCGGCCCGCCGCCGGCCCCCGGGACCACCGTCAACGGGTTCGTCCCCTTCTCGCGCTGGCAGGTCAATGTGGCCGCCACCTTGCGCCACCGCACCCAGCGGGAGCGCTAACTCCGAGCCGCAGTAGCCCGACCGGTGCAATTGCGGACCGGTCGGGGCAGAATGTCGGAATTGCCGATCAAGGTGAGCCAGCCGGTCGCGGAGTAAGGATGCGGCGCGTCGTTTGTGGCGTGGTCCTACCGGGGCTCGTCATGGTGGGCGTCGCGGATCTCCCACTCGTCGTGGTAGACCGCCCGGCAGGATCACCTGGCTCCTACTCCGACGGCGTCGGGCAGGTCCGATGGGACTCTCGGCGCCAGGCGGGGCCGGCGCGCAGGGCTCTTTGCCCGGACCAGAACATTGTTACTACCTACACCCAGCCAGGACGGCTCAATCTGTCCCGATGCGCGTGGGGAACCTCAATGGCCGCGCCCCACGTCAGCGGCGCGCTGGCGGTGCTGCGGTCAGCCGGTCTTGGGCCGCGAGACGCCGTCGTGCGTCTCGCGGCGCCGCCCGGCACCTGGATCGCCCGGGACCAACCCCATCTTCGGCCGAGCATGGCCGAGCAGGGAGTCGGTTGTCGCGCTCTGATCGCCTGCCAGGACCAACACCGACGGGTGAGTCGCTCAGACGCGGCGAACGAGGTAGACGATCAACAGGACAACGAGGATGAAGACGACAGTTCCGATGCCGATGTACATGCCTTAGAGATACCCGGCACCGTCCCCGCGTAACCCGTCTCGTCATCCTCAAGTTCTTGCTCCAGCCGCGGCCGTGAATATGACGTTCTGGTAACGGTCTCCTTGACGGCAGACCAACGAATATGTTTGGATAGACAACATTCAAAGTCGGTAAGACCAGGACCTCGGGGGGATTCGACCTGGTGGCTCATTCACAACGGGCCCGCGTGACCTCCCCCCTCCAACAAGCGCTCCTGATCGCCCCGTCGCCCCCCGGAGGAAAGGAAGTGTCGATGCGAAGGTCGGCATTGGCTGTTATCGCTATTCCGCTCATACTCGCCCTCGCCGCGTGCGGGAGCAGCAAGAAAGCAAGCACTGCTACATCCCCAACCACTGCGGCAGGTAGCACGGCGACCACGGCCGCCGCCGTCACCGGCAAGGTCGGCGTGATTCTTCCCGACTCGAAGTCGTCGGTCAGATGGGAAACCGCAGACCGCAAGTTTCTGAGCGACGCGTTCACCGCCGCAGGCGTGCAATTCGACATCCAGAACGCCGAGGGTGACAAGACGAAGATGGCCACGATCGCCGACCAGATGATCACGAACGGCGTGAAGGTCCTCATGATCGTCAACCTCGACAGCCCCTCGGGCGCCGCCATCGAGACGAAGGCCGCTGCCGCTGGCGTCAAGACGATCGACTATGACCGCCTGACCCTGGGCGGAAGCGCATCGGTCTATGTCTCCTTCGACAACGTCAAAGTGGGCGAACTGCAGGGGACGGGCTTGGTCAAGTGCCTGACCGACAAGGGCATCACCGCCCCCCGCGTGGTCGAGCTGAACGGCTCGCCGACCGACAACAACGCCACCCTCTTCAAGCAGGGCTACGACTCGGTGCTGACGCCGAAGTACAGCAGCGGGTGGACGAAGGTCGATGACCAGAGCGTCCCCGACTGGGACAACCAGAAGGGCGGCCAGATCTTCGAGCAGATGCTCACCAAGGCCGGCGGCAAGATCGACGGCGTGCTCGCCGCCAACGACGGTCTCGGCAACGCGGCTATCGCGGTGCTGAAGAAGAACAACCTCCAGATCCCGGTGACGGGTCAGGACGCCACGGTGCAGGGTCTCCAGAACGTCTTGAATGGCGACCAGTGCATGACCGTCTACAAGGCCGTCAAGAAGGAAGCCGATGCTGCGTCCGCGGCCGCCATCGCCCTGCTTAAGGGCCAGACGCCGGCGACCACCGGCACGGTCAAGGACACGCAGACCAGTAAGGATGTGCCCTCCGTGCTGGCCGTCCCAGTGGCGATCTACAAGGCCGATGTCAAGTCTGTCGTCGCCGATGGCTACGTGAAGGCTGCGGACCTCTGCACCGGCACCTACGCCGCTGAATGCACGACTGCCGGCATTAGCTAAACCGTCCCGCGGCCCTGGCGTGGAGCGACTGTCGCCCCCCGCCAGGGCCGGCTTTCCCGGCTCCGATATGCGTGGAAAGGACGTCTCGTGACCGGCCTCGCTCAGCCTCCCCTACTCTCTCTGCAGGGCATCAACAAGAGCTTCGGACCGGTGCATGTCCTCCACGACGTGGACTTTCATGTCTACGCCGGCGAGGTCAGCGCGCTGGTCGGCGACAACGGGGCGGGCAAGACGACGCTCGTCAAATGTCTGGCCGGCATCCACGCCATCGACTCGGGCGAGATCCTCTTCGAGGGCAATCCAGTGACGATTCACGGACCGCGAGACGCCGCCTTGCTCGGCATCGAGGTCGTTTACCAGGACCTGGCTCTGTGCGACAACCTCGACGTGGTCCAGAACATGTTCCTCGGCCGGGAGCGCAAGCACAGCCTCCTGCTCGACGAGGTGACGATGGAAGGGCTGGCCAAGAGCACTCTGGCCGACCTCTCCGTACGCACGTTGGCCAGCGTGCGCCAGTTGGTCGCCAGCCTCTCCGGTGGTCAGCGCCAGACGGTTGCCATCGCCAAGGCAGTGCTCTGGGACAGCAAAGTGGTTGTCCTGGATGAGCCGACCGCGGCGCTGGGCGTCGCCCAGACGAGGCAGGTGCTCGACCTCGTACGGCGCCTGGCCGACCAGGGCATCGGCGTGGTGATCATCTCCCACAACATGAACGACGTCATGGAAGTGGCCGATCGCATCTGTGCCCTCTACCTGGGCCGGGTGGCGGCCGAAGTGCTGAAGACCGAGACCACCCACGCCCAGGTCGTCGAACTCATCACCGCAGGACGCTCGGGCAGTCTCGGACTGGCCGCCGCGGAGCAGGTGCAGCTGTGACCGATGACGTCCCGGTTTCGACAGGACTCGCCCCCGCCGAAGTGCCCCCTCCGCCCGCGTCGACGGCCACGTTGCCTGCAGACTTCGAAGGGCCGATCGCAACCGCGGTGATCCGTGACTACGCGGCGCGCATCCGAGGTGGTGACCTCGGCGCGCTGCCGGCCGTACTCGGCTTCGCGGTGCTGTTCGCCCTGTTCAGTGTCACCGCTACGAACTTCTTATCCACGCGGAACTTTGCCAACCTGCTCACCCAGGCCGCGCCCGTCGTCCTGATCGGGACCGGCATCGTGTTCGTGCTCCTCCTGGGCGAGATCGATCTCTCGGCCGGTGCCACAGCCGGCGTCTGCGCGGTGTCGATGGCGTGGTTGCTGGCCCACGGCTATTCGCCGTGGTTGGCGATCCCTGGAGCGGTCGTAATCGGAATGGCCATCGGCACCCTCACCGGGTTCCTCGTGGCCAAAGTCGGCATCCCCTCCTTCGTGGTCACGCTGGCCTTCTTCTTGTCCTGGCAGGGTGTGGTACTGCTCATCGCCAAAGAGGGCGGAACGATCGCGGTCAGCAACAAGCTCATTATCGCCATCGCCAACAAGAACCTCTCACCGACGCTTGGCTGGCTCCTGACGCTGGTGGTCGTCATCGGCTTTGCCACCCCCTCCTTATTCCGCATCGCGGCGCGTCGCCGCGCCGGTCTCCCCGCGCAGCCCGTCCGCCTCGTCGTGGGCAAGGCTGTCGGGCTGGCGCTGTTGTGGGGCACCGCCACCTACTTCCTCAACCGCAACCGAGCCTTGGGGCGTGTGCCGCTTCGCGGCGTGCCCGACGCCGTGCCGCTGGTCCTGGTCATCGTCGTCGTGTTCACGTTCCTGGTGACCCGCACGCCCTGGGGGCGACACATCTATGCGGTCGGCGGGAACGCCGAGGCGGCGCGGCGGGCGGGCATCAACGTGGCCATGATCCGGTTGAGCGGCTTCGTGACCTGCAGCAGCCTGGCCGCCATCGGCGGCATGGCGCTGGCTTCCCAGTTGAATTCCGTCAGCCCACAAACCGGAGGCAACGACACGGTCCTGCTGGCCGTGGCCGCCGCAGTCATTGGAGGGACCAGTCTGTTCGGTGGCCGTGGGCGAGTGGTCAACGCCGTCATCGGCGGTCTGGTTGTCGCCCTCATTCCCAACGGCCTCGGTTTGCTTGGCAAGAAGGGTGGGATCGACTTCAGCTCCTCCGGCCCGAAGTTCATCATCACCGGCCTGGTCCTGCTGCTGGCGGCGAGTGTCGACGCCTTGTCCCGCAAGCGGGCGCAGACCGGGTGAGCCAGGCCGGGTCGTGACTGCTATCCGCCTGCAGCCCGCCGACCACGCCAGCGTCCGGCGCAACAACCTGTCATTGGTGCTGCGGCTTCTTCACGAAGGACCCGGGCACTCGCGTGCGTCAGTGGCGGCGGAGACCGGCCTCAACAAGGCGACCGTATCGAGCCTGGTCGCCGAGCTCGTCGATCGCGGCTTGGTCCGTGAGCTCGGCACCATCGACAAGCGCCGCCTTGGCCGGCCGGCCACCGTGCTCGAGCTGGACGGACGGGGAGTGGCCTCGCTCGGCATTGAGCTCAACGTCGACTTCGTCACCGCGCTGGCCACCGACCTCGGAGGCCGAACTCTCTTCCAGCGAACCCGCGCCATCGACGCCGCCTCTCGGCCCGCCAGACGCAGCTTGGCCACGTTGGTCTCGGTCGCCAAGGAGGCCCACAAGGAGGTGACTTCCCGCTGCACGACCATCGTCGGCGTCACTCTGGCCATTCCGGGGCTGGTGGACGAGAGCGGTCGTACGGTGACCTTCGCCCCCAACCTTCACTGGCATGACATCAATGTCGGTGACCGGCTGGCCGAGGCTCTTGGCGGTAAGTTGGCGGTCACGATTGACAACGACGCCAACCTGGGCGCCCTGGCTGAATACCGTGTCGGTGAGTTCGCCGGCACCCCGAACCTGGTTTACATCGCCGGACAGACCGGCGTAGGAGGCGGGCTCATCGTCGGGGGCAGGCTCGTACGAGGCGCGGCCGGCTTCGCCGGGGAAGTCGGTCACATGCACGTCGTCGACAACGGTTCGGAGTGCGGCTGCGGCCGGCGAGGGTGCTGGGAGACGCTCGTGGGACTGCGCCAACTGCTGCGCGACACGGTGCCGGATCTGGCCAGCGAGCTGGAATCCCAGCGGGCCAAGGGACCGGAGGCCAAGGTGAGCGCCGTCATCGAGCGAGCTACGGCGAACGACCCGGTTGCCCTCGAGGGATTGCGGCAGAACGCCACGTGGCTCGGTATCGGGCTGGCCACGCTCGTCAACATCTTCAATCCGCAGGTGGTCGTGCTTGGCGGCTTTTTTCGCGACATCGCTCCCTGGGTGCTTCCTTTGGCCGAGCAAACCATGCGCGACTACGCCATCGCCCCAGATGCCGGCGGCTGCCGCGTCGTCTGCTCAAGCCTGGGGTTCTCGGCCGCCGCGCTGGGTGGCGCCATCTTCGCCGCCGAACGGGTCTTCGACGACCCCACGTTCGTTCCCTCCGCCGCCGGCTGACACCGCTCGGCATCGAAAGGAGTCGCAAGATGCCCTACTACGTTCCGACCAGGGAAGATCGTTTTGCCTTCGGTTTGTGGACCGTGGGCCACCAGGGCCGTGATCCGTTCGGTGACGCCGTACGGCCCTGGTTGGACCCGGCGGAATCAGTGCGACACATGTCGGACCTTGGTGTCTGGGGCGTGTCGTTCCACGACGATGACCTGCTCGCCCCGCAGGAAACCTGGTCCGATCGCCGGGCCGCCCTTGCCCGCTTCCGTGGCGCCCTGGACGACACCGGTGTGGTGTGCTCGATGGCGACCACGAACCTCTTCTTCCATCCCGTGTTCCGCGAGGGCGCGTTCACGGCCAACGACCGGTCTGTCCGCCGGTTTGCCGTACGAAAAGCCATGGACAATCTCGATGTCGCTGCCGAGCTGGGGGCCCGCATCTTCGTGTGCTGGGGCGGGCGTGAGGGGGTGGAGACGGACACGGCCAAGGATGCCCGCACGGCCCTCGCCCGCTACAAGGAAGCCTTCGACATCCTGAGCGCGTACGTCATTGATCGGAAATACGACATCCGCTTCGCCTTGGAGCCGAAGCCGAACGAGCCACGGGGTGACATCTTCCTGCCGACGGTGGGACACGCCCTGGCCTTCATCACCACCCTCGAGCACCCCGAGTTGGCTGGAGTGAACCCGGAAGTCGGACACGAGCAGATGTCGAACCTCAATGTGGTCCACGGCGTCAGCCAGGCCCTCTCGATGGGCAAGCTGTTCCACATCGACCTCAACGCTCAGCGTGGCACCAAGTACGACCAGGACTTCCGCTTTGGCTCGGAGGACCAGAAGGGTGCCCTGCTTCTCGTGGACCTGCTCGAGCGGGCGGGATATGACGGACCTCGGCACTTCGACTGCCGCGCCTACCGAACCGAGGACTCCGATGGGGTCTGGGATTTTGCCCGCGGTTGCATGCGCAATTACCTGATACTGAAGGAGCGGGCCGCGGCCTACCGGGCCGACCCCGACGTCCGGGCGGCGATGGTCGAGGCGGGCGTCGACGAACTTGCCATCCCGACGCTTGGCGCCGGTGAGACATGGGACGCGCTACGTAACGACAGCTTCGACGCCGAGGATCGGGCCAAGCGCGGCGCCGGCTTCGAGCGCCTCGACCAGCTTCTCCTCGAGCACCTGTTCGGAGCTCGCTGAGACCCTGCCGGGCAGAAGCCTCTAGTCGATCTCGACGACAAGGACTACCCTTGTACCAACGCCCCTGAAGGGCGGGAGGTGGTCGGCCCGGCAGGACGTTGGTTCGAACCACCGATGGTCGGAGCGCCCATGGTTCACCCTGAGCCGGAACGTCGTCGCCGAGCGAGGGGTCATCGCCCCGTGGTGAGCGACGACCGCTGGAGCCGGGTGACGGCGGCTTTGGCCGGATCACTGACCGGCGAAGGTCACGGATCCCTGCTCTGCATGGCGTGCAGCGAAACGCTCTCCGTGGCTGGCACAGGGATCGCACTGTTCACCAAAGACCACCGATCGCAGCTGTGTGTGTCCGACGATCGGACCGGGGCGTTGGAGGAGCTGCAGTTCACCGGCGGCCAGGGCCCCGCCGTGGACGCGTTCAGTGGTGGCCGGCCGGTCTTCGAGGCTGACCTGGCCACCGATCGGTCGGCGCAGCGGTGGCCGGCCTTTGCGGGGCTGGCCACCGAGGCGGGCATGCGGGGCGTTTTCGCCTTCCCCCTGCAGGTGGGGGCGGCCCGCATCGGCGTGCTCACGCTCTACCGGGAGCACGCCGGTTCCCTCACCGCCGAAGTCCACGCGGACGCGTTGCTGGCCGCCGACCTGGTGACCCACTCGATACTTGACGTGCAGGCCAAGGCCCGCCCGCACATGCTGGCGGATGGCTTGGCTGCCGCCGGTTCCGACCGAGCCGAGGTGCATCAAGCCACCGGCATGATCTCGGTCCAGTTGGGGGTCGGCATCGCCGAGGCCCTCGTTCGTCTACGCAGCTTTACCTATGCATCCGGCCGCGCCATCGATGATGTGGCGGCCGACGTTGTTGCCCGACGGCTCCGTCTCGAGAAATGAGATCGACCCTTAGATGAGCACCTACCCATTTGTATGTTTCGCCTATAGGTCGCCCTTCCCGGAGCTCCCAATAATGGAGCTACTGGGCAGTCTCGGATCCGCTGTCGTCACAAGTTGCCGAGGACTGGGAGGCTGACATGCCGGCACGAGAGACCCTGTTGTCTCAGACGTTCGTCCAATTGGCCGACACGCTCGTTGATGAGTTCGACATCATTGACTTGCTCACTGTGCTGGCCGACCGCTGCGTCGAGATTCTTGACGCCGGTGCGGCCGGCATCCTGCTCGCCGACCATCACGGGGTGCTCCACGTGGTAGCGGCGTCCAGTGAACAGGCCCGCCTGCTCGAGCTGTTCCAACTCCAGAACCAGGAAGGCCCTTGTCTGGACTGCTACACCACCGGCTCGCCCGTCGTCAACGAGGATCTGACGACGACCACGCGGTGGCCGCGGTTCGCATCGAAGGCCAGCGAAGCGGGATTTCGGTCCGTGCAGGCGCTCCCGCTGCGGTTACGGGAGCACACCATCGGGGCACTCAACGTGTTCCTTGACGACCGGTTCGAGGTAGGTGACGCCGATCTGACCATCGCCCAGGCGTTGGCCGATGCGGCCACCATCGCCATCCTCCACGATCAGGCAGCGCGCGAGGCGCAGCTGGTGACCGGCCAACTCCAGGCGGCGCTCAATAGCCGGATTGTGATTGAGCAGGCCAAGGGGGTGCTGGCGGAGCGAGCCCGCGTCGACATGGACGAGGCCTTCGCCCGGCTGCGGCGCTACGCCCGCCAACACAACCGCCCGCTCAGCGCGGTGGCCAACGATTTGGTGCAGGGCCATCTGTCCGACGAGGTGGTCTCCGGTCTGCTCCGGCTGGACCAGCCCAAGTAGCAGCTGTCTCTCCCGCAGCCGCCGCATCGGCGACTCGCGCACCGCTGTCCCAAGCAACCCCTTTCCCCCTAGGCTCCTCTCTTCGACACACCTCGGAGGGAGTGGGCTTGATGGAGATGGAGTATCGGCGGCTCGGCCGGGCGGGCCTCAAGGTCAGCGTGTTGTCCTTCGGCTCATGGGTCACCTTCGGCCCTCAGTTGGACACGAATCTGGCCCAGGACTGCCTGGCCGCGGCCTATGACGCCGGCGTCAACTTCTTTGACAATGCCGAGTCTTACGCCGGCGGCGAGTCCGAACGCATCATGGGCCAGGCCATCGCCAAGCTCGGCTGGCCCCGCCAGAGCTTCGTCGTGTCGACCAAGGTGTTCTGGGGGCTCCACGACTTTCCCAACATGAAGAACACGCTCAATCGCAAGTATCTCTTCCAGGCCATCGACGGCTCGCTCGAGCGGCTGGGCTTCGATTTCGTCGACCTCCTCTTCTGCCATCGGGCCGACCCCAGCACTCCGATCGAGGAGACCGTTTGGGCCATGCACGAGATCATCTCCGCTGGCAAGGCCCTCTACTGGGGGACATCGGAGTGGACGGCGGACGAGATTCGTGCCGCCTGGGACATCGCCGACCGCCACCACCTCCATAAGCCGGTGATGGAGCAGCCGCAGTACAACCTGTTGACCCGCCGAAAGGTGGAGCGCGAGTACGCCCGGCTCTACGGAGACGTCGGGCTCGGTCTGACCATCTGGAGTCCGCTCGCATCCGGACTGCTCACGGGAAAGTACCTTGACGGCATTCCCAAGAACAGCCGAGGCAGCTTGCCGGGCTACGAGTGGCTGCGGGACATGCTCACCGATCCGAAACAGAGCACCAAGGTGCGGGCCCTGAAGGCGGTGGCCGACGATCTCGGTTGCACGTTGGCGCAGCTCTCCATCGCCTGGTGTGCCAAGAACCCTCACGTGTCGACCGTGATCACCGGCGCCAGCCGGGTGGAGCAGGTCCGCGAAAACCTCAAGGCCCTCGACGTCCTGGGTCAGCTCGACGACGACGTCATGGCCCGCATTGAGCAGGCGGTGGCCTGAGCCGTCAGCCTGGCACGACCATCAGCCGGGCAGCCG
Source organism: uncultured bacterium (assembly GCA_964194255.1). Classification (GTDB taxonomy): domain Bacteria; phylum Actinomycetota; class Acidimicrobiia; order Acidimicrobiales; family CAXMLU01; genus CAXMLU01. The sequence continues at coordinate 5,515 of CAXMLU010000023.1, read as the reverse complement.
CATCAGCTCGATGCGGACGCCGTTGGGACCGGTGCAGTAGACGAAGTCCATGCCGCCCGGGCCGGCGAAGGTCGTGCGGGTGTGTCCGAGCACCGTTCCGCCGAGCTCGCTGATCTTGGCGGCCACCGCGTCGACGTCATCCACCCGGAAGGAGAGGTGGGTCAGGCCGTGGAGTCGGCCCTTTCCCGGGGATGGCCGGCGCTCCAGCGAACCCGCATGTCCCGCGGTCCGATCGACGCACCGCAGCCCTTACACGCCAGGATCGGCAGTCCGTCATGACCGCAATCCTTGTGAGTCAAGGTCATCGGCGGCCCGCTCTGGTCGATGGCCCAACGATCGCCCCACTGCATCAAGCCCACGATGACGGGGTACAGGTCGAGGCCCTTCTCCGTCAGGCGGTACTCGTAGCGATCGGGCCGTGACTGATAGAGGCGACGCTCGAGGATGCCGTGGTCGACCAGGCGGTTCAGACGCTGGGTCAAGACGTTGCGGGCGACGCCCAGATCGCGTTGGAAATCCTCGAACCGGCTGGCCCGCTACCACCGCACGGCTCGGCCGGCGGCTTCTGGCGGAGTTGGGCCAGGCCGCCCGCCGGGCCGGATCACCGCGTTCGACGTGTCGGTGCTCGGCGAAAATCTGGCCGCGCTCGGGCTGCTTCGCCGGATGTCGTCCCAGGTGGCGCTGCACGTCGACCGGGGTCATGGAGGCGACCGCTGCTGCGGGTCGCGGCTGCGGGTCGCGGCGGCCGGACCGCGGCTGCGGGTCGCGGCTGCGGGTCGCGGCGGCCGGCCGGGCTACGCCGGCGTGGGCGTGGCGTTGCCTTGCAACCGCCAGGTTCCGGCGTCGAGATGGACGGTGCGGCCCGGCAAGATGACCGTCGCCGAGGTGTTGGCTGGCACCGTGATCTTCACGTCGATGGCGTCGCCGGCGGTGGCGTTTCGTTGCCACGACACGTTAATCGGCCCGCGCACCGTCGGCACCTGGCCGGCCGCCCGGGTCAGCCCGCTGGCCGGCGGCTGGACCGTGAACGTCGCCCATCCCGGCGTATCGGCGCGCACGCCGAGCACGGCCTGCTGGATGTTCACCAGAACGGTCGATCCCCACCCGTGGGACATGCTGTCGCCCAGAGCGTCCACCGGCGTCCACGTCTCCCACGTGAACGTCCCACCCTGGGCCACGACGTTAGCCCAACCGGGCGACGAACGATCGGTCAGCCGGGTCACGAGGTCGTCGTATCTGCCGGCCATCGACAGGGCGTCGAGGAGCACGGCCGCCGTCTGCGGACCCATCGCCATCCCGAGCGATGCGGCGTAGTTGGCTACGGGCCCCACCCGATCGGGTGGGGTGATCCCATAGGCCACGGCGTAGGCGTTGGCGTGCTGGGAGGCGTGAGGCGAGAGCGAGCCGTCGGCCTTGAGGCCGTCGACGTAGATGCCATCGGCCCGGACCAGGTGGGCATTCATGGCGGCGCGCAGGCTGTCGGCTTGGCGCCGGGCCGCAGTGACTTCGGCCGTCGGTCGCCCCGCCACCTCGGCCAAGTCGGCGGCCCGGCGGAACACGTTGACCGCCAGCGCGTTCACGGTGGTGCGCACCGTCGTGTCCATGTCGTACCCGTAGCGCATGGCCGGTGGCCAGTCGACCAACCCGTACAGGTAGTCGCCGGACCCACCGGGCAGATTGGTGACCAATCCCGTCGCCGGATCGATTGCTCGGCTCACGTAGCCGGCAATGGCGCTGACCACCGGCAGGAGCTGGACGGCCAGGGCCCGGTCGCCGGTGTTCATCCAGTACTGCCACACCCATTCGGGGTAGATCTCGGTGAAATCAGGGATGTCCCGCTTTCCTTCGCCGCTCGGATAGACGGCGTTGATTGGCCCGTCGGGCCAGTATCGGGCCTGCGAGGCGGCGAATTCGAGTAGTGCCCGCCGGCTGAGGTTCTGCTCGCCGAACGCCCGCATGGCCGCGGACGAGATGTTGAACGAATCCCGGAGGAACGGGCTCTTCTCTCGGGTCGGCGTGTCGATGAACTGCTCCTGCGAGCCGTAGAGAGCCGAGTGGCGAGCCAGCTCGAACACGGCGTCGACGGTCGGATCCGATGACGAGAACGTGGCGGCATGATCGTCGGGCACGGCGTTGTGCCGGGTCATGGCCACGATGTCGGCGCTGGGCAGCGAGCCCGCCCCGTCGATCTGCAGGTACCGGAAGGCGAGAAAGTCCCAGGCCTGGAATGTCTGCGGGCCGCCCGACCTCTCCACGTACTGGTAGCTCATGTCCGTGTGCTGCGTGCCGTGCTCCGTCGACACCGATCCGTCCGGATCGAGCAGGAACCCGGCCCGCATAGGAGCCACCCGGCCGGCCTGGCCGTCACGGAAGGTCACGGACGGCGAGGCGGTGACGACCCGTCCGAAGTCGGCCACCAGCCCGCCGGACGGGAGGCTCTTTACCGTCACCGGGCCGAGCGGCGCCGCCGCGATTCGAGTCCGCTGCGCGACTAGATGCAGCCACGGTGCAACCGGCGGCGGCCCGAGGGACGCCGGCGTTGGCCACGTCTGGTCGTTGAAGCCGGGCTGTTCCCAGCCGACCGGCTCCGCGGTGCCATCGATGTGCTCGGTGAAGCCGAGGGGGTCACCCTCGGTGTTGCGCAGCTTGCCCGGCTGCCACGGACCTCGGTGCACCCGCCAGGAGCCGTCGGTGCCGGCCAACTCGTGGGTGCCGTCCTTGTGCCAGACCGAGAGTTGGAGGATGGCGCCGGGCGAGCCGCCGGGTCGTCCCTTCTGCACGCCGCCCCAGTGGTAGGCAAGCGCGAGAGCGTTGGCGCCGGCCCGCACGAGCGTGGTGACGTCGAGTGCCTCGTAGTACTGCGTGTCGGGGTAGGTGTACGCCGGTCCGGCGCCGGCGCGCGTTCCGTTGATCGAGAGCTGATACTGCTGATCGGCGGAGACGTACGCCGTGGCCCGCACGACGGGTGACCGGCTCGGTATGGTCACCTCTTTGCGGGCGTAGGTGTACTCGTCATTTTCGTCGGTCTTGCGGCGGATCCACTGCGCCTGCCAGTCCTGCTCTCGCAATCCGGTGACGAACGTGGTCGCCGAGGACGGGGCGCTGCTCTGCCCGGCTTTGTCCCAGGTCGTCACCGTCCAGACGTACGAAGTGTCGGCGCCCAGGCGCGGTCCCCGATAGGTGACGAACGCCTGATCGCTCGCCGCTACTCGCTGGCTGTCCCAGACCAGCGCACCGGCGTGGCGGACGACGACGCGGTACGCCGACTGCACCGCGCCGCGCGTGCTGTCGCCGACCTGCCAACCGAACGAAACGTCATCGGGGTCGACGCCGTCTGCGGTGCTGAGACCGTTCACGGTGAGGGCGAGCGGAGCTCGGGGCGGTTTGGGCGCGCTACAACCGGAGACGGCGCTCACGACTACCGCGACCGCCGCGACTCCCGCGACCAGCACCCACCCGCGCCCGCCCAACACCGCCCATGCTTACCGCGTGTCACGCCGGTCGTGCTGCTCACCGGGGCGGAGCCGGCCTTCCATTCCACTGGCCCGACACGGTCGGTGATGCGGCCGCCCTGGTCCTCCGCCAAGGTCCGCAGCAGAATTGGCTGCCAGGGAAACCACATCCGCCGCCGACCGACGGCCCGGCGGTGAAGTGGCAGACAGTTTGGTCGCCGGAGCAACCAGATTGTCTGTCACCCCGCCGCCGACTCGACCGGCCCGCGCCCGCCGTCTCGACCCAGAGCGCCGGCCCGGCCAAAAGCACTAGTCGTCGACGAGGAGTCCGTTGGCGGCGGCCAGGGCGGTGGCGGCCCGGACGGCTTCTTCGCACACGGCCCGGAAATGGCGGCGCGTGTCGTATTCGTTGTGGGCCAACGGCGCTTGTCCGAGTGACCGAATGACGGCATCCGGTTCGGAGGTCGGGCGGATCCCGGCGACGGGCTCACCGCCGGCGTCCGAGTCGCCCCAGAAAGCGGGGGCGAGGACGGTGGGGCGGCGCTGGTGGCCCCTCATGCCGCATCCTCCTGAGCGCGCCGGCCGGCGTCCTCGTCGAGAACGGCATCGGGGCGGAGGCCGAGCGCGACTCGGAGCTGCTCGGCGCCCAGATCGCCGAGGCTGCTCTGCTTGGGCAGCACCAGATCGGCGATGCGCCGCTTGCCGGCCACCACTTCTTCGACCCGCTCATCGACGGTGCCGGGACAGACCAGCCGATGCGACACGACGGTGCGGGTCTGGCCGAGCCGCCACGCCCGGTCCCGCGCCTGATCCTCGGCGGCGGGGTTCCACCAGCGGTCGTACAGCACGACGTGGCTGGCGGCGGTGAGGTTGAGGCCGGAGCCCCCGGCTTTCAACGACAGAACGAGGGCGCCGGCCCCCTGACCTTGCTGGAACTCCTTGATCATGCGGTCCCTGACGGTGGTGGTGAGCCCGCCGTGATAGCAGTCGACGTGCTGGCCGGTCCTCTGGGTGAGATGGTGCGCCAGGCGGACCCCCCATTGCGCGAAGTGGGTGAAGATGAGCACCCGTTCTCCGGCGGTGAAGACGGCGTCGACGATCTCGTCTAGGCGGGCCAACTTGCCCGAGCGCCCATCCAGCTCGTCCTTGTCGCCCGTATAGGCGGCTGGATGATTGCAGATCTGCTTGAGGGCCGTGATGGCGGCCAGGATCTTCGTCTGTTGCACGCTGGCGTCCGGGTCGGCCGCCGAGGCCACCAACTCGTCCAGCACGGCTTGGTACAGGCCGACCTGCTCGGCGGTCATCGTGCAGTGATCCAACTGGTCGATCTTGTCGGGCAGCTCGGCGGCGATAGCCGGCTCCGACTTCGTGCGGCGGAAGATCAGCAGCCCGTTCAGCGCCCGCAGCGCCGACTCGGCCCCTTCGCCACTTTCGGTCTGGGAGAGATGGCTGATGAACGCGGGGCGGGTGCCGACCAGTCCCGGATTGGTGAAGTCGAGGATGGCCCACAAGTCGCCGAGCCCGTTTTCGACTGGCGTACCCGTCAGCGCCATCCGCGACGGCGCGGGAATGCGGCGCAACGCCTGGGCGGTGTCGCTGGCCGGGTTCTTAATGGCTTGGGCCTCGTCGACGACGACCCGCGACCAACCGATACCGCTGAGTAGTTCGACATCGCGGACGGCGGTGCCGTAGGTGGTGAGCACGACGTCAGCCCGCTCCGCCAGGCGAGCCAGGGCGGCGTTGCCGTCGGCCCGGCCCGGACCGTGATGGATGGCCACCCGCAGGGTCGGCGTGAACTTCTCGGCCTCGGCGGCCCAGTTCCCCAGGACGGCCGGAGGGGTCACGACCAGTGCCGGTCCCCGACCGGCGGTGTCGAGGAGGTGGGCGAGGAGGATGGGCGTCTTGCCCAGTCCCATGTCCAACGCCAGGCAGCCGCCGAGATCGGCCTCGTCCAGGAAGGCCAGCCAGCCCCGTGCCTGGGCCTGGTACTCGCGCAGATGTCCGACGAATGCCTTCGGCGCCGGTAGCGGTTCCGGTGGCGCGGTCGTCGCCCGCCGTAGCAG
>CAXMLU010000022.1:0-3979 GCA_964194255.1 uncultured bacterium | reverse complement strand
TAGGGCACGTTCCGACAATACCGGCGGGAGGGGGGCGACCGGCGCATACCATGACCGCCCATGACGCGTGTGTTCTCGGGGATCCAGCCGACCGGAGAGGTCCACCTCGGCAACTTCATCGGGGCCATCCAGCACTGGGTCAGCGACCAGTACGAGCACGACGCCTACTACTGCGTGGTGGACCTCCACGCCCTCACCATCCCTCGCCCCCCGGAGGAACTGCGGACCAAGACCCTGGAGATGGGCACCACGTTGCTGGCCGCCGGGTTGGATCCAGACGTCTGTACCGTCTTCGTCCAGAGCCACGTCCATGAGCACACGGAGATGACCTGGCTGCTCGAATGCACGGCCTCCATGGGCGAACTGCGGCGCATGGTCCAGTTCAAGGACAAGTCCGCCAAAGGCGGCGAGAGCGAGGCCAGGGTGGGGCTGTTCACCTACCCGGTCCTCCAGGCGGCGGACATTCTGCTCTACGACACCGACCGCGTCCCGGTCGGCGACGAACAGCGTCAGCACCTCGAGCTGTGCCGGGACCTGGCCATCCGATTCAACGGCCGATACGGCCAGACGTTCGTCGTGCCGGAGGCGTCCATCCCCAAGGTGGGCGCCCGGATCATGGACCTCCAGAACCCGACCAACAAGATGTCGAAGTCGGCGGACTCCGCGCAAGGCACCGTGCTTCTGCTGGAGCCGCCGGAGGCGGTGATCCGCAAGATCAAGCGGGCGGTCACCGACACCGAGTCTGAGGTGCGCTACGACCCCAAAGCCAAGCCGGGTATATCCAACCTGCTCGAGCTGCTGGCGGCCACGACGGGCCGCGCCCCCGACGAGGCGGCCGCCGGCTACTCGCAATATGGGCCACTGAAGGCGGACACCGCCGATGCGGTGGTCGAGTTCCTCCGGCCCGTGCAAGAGCGCTACCGGGAGCTGGCCGCCGACCCGGACTACGTGACCTCCGTGCTGGCCAAGGGGGCGGCCAAAGCCCAAGCCATAGCCGCGGTGACGCTCGGGCGGGCGCGCCAGGCCATAGGGCTGCTGTCCGGGGGATGAACGGGACGCTGACCACCGCCCTTTTCGTCGTCGGTTACCCGACGTCGATCGTCGTCATCGCGCGTTACGTCCCCGTTGTGCGCGAGCGGCGCACCGCCTGGTTCGTCGCCCACGTTGTCGCCGTGGCGGCCATCGTGACTGGCTGGGCCATCCGCGGCGACACCGGGGCGGTGGCCATCAACGGCACCTGGCTGGTGATCTCGGCCATCTGGTATGCCCTCGGCGGCCGGCGCAAGGTCTCGACCAAGAGCTAGTCATCGGCGGCGGCCAGGGCCTCGGCTACCGGCCGGTCGATGGTCCACGCCGCCGGGGGAAGGTGATGCTCCTTCGCCCACGCCGACGTCAGGGAATCGCTGCCGGCCAGCGCCAGCATGTCCGCCCCCAGTGGGCCGTGGCGCAAATAGAGCCCGATGCGGCGGCGCAGGCCGCCCCGGTTGCTCCAGGGGAGCGCCAGCGACGGGCCACCGGCCCGGCCGGCGAGGGTGGCGACTACCCGTCCGAACGTGCCCAGCCCCGACACCACCTTCCCGACATCGTGCAGGAGGGCGGCCGCCACCGCCGGCCGGCTGGCCGCTTCCTCACCGCCGAGCGCCGTCGCGGCTCGCCTGGCCACGCCGACGGCGTGACGCCGGTCGGGACCCGACATCCGGGACCACAGCGGTATCTCCTCAGCGAGGAGCCAGCCTCGCGCCCACGCCTCGTCCGCGGGACTCGGTCCGCCCGGCCACAGCGAGCCAGCGAACCGGCGGACCAAATGCCGGGCCCCGCCGCTCACGCGCTCATGGGCGACCGGTCATCCGGTCACAAGCCGAGCCCATGCGGTGATGGCGGGGTCGAGGATGCGCCCGAAGACCTGCGGGAGGAGAAGAAACACGACCAGCAACAGCCCCATCGAATACTGCCGGAACCGCAGATACCCGGGCCACCAGCTGGCTGGCATCAGCCGTTCCAGCACCGCCGAGCCATCCAACGGCGGGACGGGAATGAGGTTGAATACGGCCAGCACCACGTTGGCGAGACCCACGGTCAGGACTACATCGCGGACGGTCCCCGCCGGCCGGTAGACGCGGTAGACGACCGTAGCCAGGGCGACCAGCATGAGATTCGTCGTCGGTCCGGCCAAGCTGACGATCAGGCTCTGGTTGCGAGGGTGGCGCAGGCGATTGACGTTGACCGGGACCGGTTTGGCGAACCCGAACACGGGCGCGCCGGACAGGATGAGCAGGGCCGGCATGATGATGGTGCCGAACGGATCGATGTGGGCGATCGGGTTGAGGGTGAGCCGGCCGGCGCGCTTGGCCGTGTCGTCTCCGAAGGCCAACGCCACGACGCCGTGGGAGATCTCGTGCAGCATGATCGACGGGATCACCACCGCGAAGAAGATCAGCTGGCGGCCGGAGAGGTGGACCCGCGTGCCGAGGGCCCACACCAGGGCGGCCCCCAGCAGGACGAGCACCACCACATCGCTGTCGCGCTGGAACCGCCGGCGCATCCGCTCGTCTCAGCGCTTCGATGCGCAGTTGATGCAGAAGCGGGCGGCCGGTTTGGCCTCCAAGCGAGCCGCCCCGATGGGCTGGCCGCAGTTCTCGCACATGCCGTACGTGCCGGCGGCGAACTTGCCGAGGGCCTGCTCCACCTCACCGAGGGTTTCCCGGAGAGTGTTGGCCAGCGCCTCCGCCTCGCCACGTTCCGCGGTCACCTGGCTGGAGTCGGCGAAGTTCGAGTCGTACTCCAGACCGGCGTTGCTTTCGCCGAACCCCAGCTCGGCCAGCTGGTGGAGCAAATTGTCGCGCTCCTCCTCCAGCTGGGTGCGCAGATCGGTCGCAGCCGCGTCAGTCGACATTGTGCCTAGGTTAGCCGTCCAGACCTCATCCCATGTGAGGTTCTGATCAGGCGCGTGGGTGAGCAGCCAGGTAGGCGACACCCATCTCCGGGGACCACGTTGGGTGACCGAGAAGGGCGTCCACGACGGCCGCATCCAGGCCCCGGGCGGCCAAATGGGCGGCACAGGAGTGGCGGAGAAGGTTGGGCGTCAAGGTGCCGGCGAATCCGGCGCCCAACCTGTGCCGGCGCAGAATGGCCCACACCCCCTGACGAGAGATCCGGCCGCCTCTGGCGTTCAGGAACAGGGCCAATGCGTGCGCGCCGCTCGCCCGGACGGGAACCAGCGCGCCCCGGCCGGCCGGGGCCAACCAGGCCGCCACCGCCGTCGTCGCCGCTCGGCCGAGGGGCAGGGTGCGAGCCCGCCGATCACCCGAGGCGACCCGCACCGACGGCCGGTCCTCCCGTCCGACATCACCGACATCACCGACATCCAGACCGACCAGCTCCGACGTCCGCATGCCGGTGCCGTAGAGCAATTCCAGCACGGCTCGGTCTCGACGACCGATGGCGTCATCTCCAGCGACGGCGTCGATGACCGCGGCCGCCTGCATCTCGGACAGCACGGCCGGCTCACCGGCCGGGACGCGACCTACGACCAAAGCCCCGGTTGGATCCTCGGCGGCCAGACCGGCATCCAGGAGAAAACGATGGAACGACCGGATGGCCACCGTCGCCCGGGCGACGGACGCCGGCGCCCGAACGCCGCGGAGAGAGGCAACATAGGCCTCTACCTCCGGCTCCCCCACGTCCAGGGCGGTTACGCCGGCCGTGTCCAGATAGGCGTGGTAGGCGGTGAGATCGCGGCGATAGGCGGCCACCGTGTTGGGCGCTCGATCGGCCGCCAACCAGCGAAGATAAGTAGCCAGGGCGGGTCCACTCACCCCCCGACGGCGGCCAGCGCGTCCGTTCCCTCGAGGCCAAGCGCCTCGGCCACCGCCTCATTCGTCACCTGGCCGGCCACCGCAGACAGGCCGCCCCTCAGCGCCGGGTCGCCTGTTACGGCCGCAGCCACCCCTCGCGACGCCACTTCTAGGACGTACGGCAG
>CAXMLU010000021.1:0-8013 GCA_964194255.1 uncultured bacterium | reverse complement strand
AAGCCGATCCCGATGGCGGCCGCAAAGTTGGATAGCCCGACGGAGAGGCTGGCCAACAGCAGGCCGGTCATGCAGGGAGACCTTAGGCGCCGCCCACTGGGGTGCCTGGACCGCCGTGGCCGGACGAGAGCAAACCCGCCTCCATCATCATCAGCTCGGACTCCCCATCCAGCTGGTCGAGGTCGATGACCTCCTCAGCAGGCGGCGTCAGCCCGGCCATCCGGTGGAACAGACGCGGGCCGACTAGGGCGATGACCACCAGCTGAAGGCCGCCGGCGACGACGAATACAGCGTGCAGGCCGGCGGCGTGAGCGATCAGGCCGCCGGCCAGAGCGCCCAGGGGAATGACACCGAAGATGCACATGCGGAAGGCGTTGCTTACGCGGCCGAGCAGCTCGCTGGGAATCACGGACTGCCGAAGCGACAACGTCGCTACATTGCCGACAGCTACGGCAACCGCCTCCGCGGCCAGCGCCACGAGGGCGATCCCGAGGGCCGAGGTCAAGCCGACGACGAGGTACGAGGCGGCGGCCAGCAATGCGGCCGCACAGACAACGCGCCCGGTGCCCAGCCGGGCGGTGATCCTTCCGGCCAACAGCCCCCCGACCACATTGCCTACCGCCGCGAGCGCCAGGAACAGTCCGAACCCGGCATGGCCGAGATGCAACACCCGCAGGCAGTACAGCACCAGGATGGCCAGCACCATCGACTGACAGAAGGCCAGGCTGGCGACCACCAGGGCCAGAAGGCGCAAGACCGGGTGGCCCATGAACCACCGCAGCCCGGACGCGAGATCCGCACGGAACGACTCCTGGGGTGCCGCTGCGCTCACTCGCCGCCGGCGGCGGGGCAACGCCAGGCAGAGCAGAGCGGCCGACGCGAGGAAGCTGACGCCGTCGAGCACGAAGGGCAGCGCGGCGGCGGCGGCGAACAGGAGGCCGCCGAGCGCGGGTCCGGCGAACTGTTCGCCCGTCGCCTGGGCCGCGAACAGGTAGCCGTTGGCCCGCGGCAGATGATCGATACCGACCAGAGACGGAAGGCAGGCCTGGGACGCGGCCGAGAAGGCGGTCTCAAGAGCACCAAGCGCGAAAGCGGCGGCGTAGATGGCGACCAGGCTCACCGATCCGGTGGCGATGGTGACGCCGAGGATCACCAGGACGGCCATACGGGCCAGTTCCACCGCCCCCAACAGCAGGCGGCGATCCACGCGATCAGCCAGCGCCCCGGCGGGGAGACCGAAGAGCAACCACGGCAAGCGGGAGGCAACGGCCACACCGGCCACCAGGCGGGCGTCGCCGGTGAGCGTGGCGGCGAGGAGAGGAAACGCCACGAGGGCCAGGCCGTCGCCGAGTGCGGAGGTACTACTCGCTCCCCAGAGCCGCCAGTAACGCGGTCCGAGTTGCACCGTCGGAGCGGCCCAAGGCGGGGCGACGCGCCGGCCCCGGCGCTGACGGCGATGGGCGGGGGCCGCACTCTGCCGACGCGGTCGCCGGGCGCTCACACGCTCGTCGATGGCGATTGGAACGGATGCCTCCGGGAAAGAAAGAAAGAAAGGCCATCGGCTCATCCGGCGCTCAAGTTCGGCACCGGATGTGCCGATGGTTGGGTCACCAACCGCCTTCGCCTTTGCCAAAACGAGCGGTCGGTGTGCGGTGACTAGGACCTCTGAGGGGTCTCTAGTTCCAGGCTGATCCACGAAGCGTCACAGTCCACCTCCCTTCCTGGTGGGCGCCCGTCGCGACGCCGACGGGAAAGTAAGACGGCCCGGAACGAACGGGGACCGAGCAATCAGTACTGGTCTGTCTCTTCATCCTGCATCGCCCTCCCCGACCGCCCAATGAGCCGATGCGACAGCACCGCTCGTTGCATAGTGGCCAGCCCGGGTTTGAGCCAGGGTGGGATTTGGTTGGAACACGGTTGGAAGAAGCCACCTGGACCCCACCGATCCGCGGTAGGCTCAATCGGCCGCCTAGGGGTCGGGGGTGGCTCTGGAGGGCACGCCAGGTGACGGCACCGCTATTTGGGATGTTGGGCCCACTTGAGGTGGATGGTAAGGAGCGACCGCCATCGTTCGGGGGGCCGCGGCAGCGGGCCGTGTTGCTCGACCTCATGGTGCACGTCAACGAGGTCATGCTGCCGTCCGTCCTGATCGACGACGTGTGGGATGGTCAGCCCCCCGCGGGTGCGGCGACGACCCTGAAGGTCTACTTGTCGCACCTGCGACAAGCCCTGACCGAGGTGCAGATCGACGGTCGGCCGCCGGCCGTGTTGACGAGCCGGCGTCCCGGCTACGTGCTGGAGCTCGATCCCGACCTGATCGACGCGCGGCGCTTCGAGCGATGGGTGGCCGAGTCGGGCACCCGGCTACCGGCCGATCCCGACGGCGCGACGGCGCTGCTGGTCGCCGCCCTCGGGCTATGGCGGGGACCGGCGCTGGCGGAGGTGGCCGATCTGGCCTTCGCCCGGCCCGAAGTGACCCGGCTCGAACAACTTCGGCTGACCGCCCTGCAGTGGCGCATCGAAGCTGACCTGGGGCGCGGCCGCCACGGCGAGCTCATTGGGGAGCTGAAGACGCTGGTCGAGACCTACCCCCTGCATGAGGGGTTTTGGGCTCAGCTCATGCGCGCGTTGCATGCGGCCGGCCGGAGAGCCGAGGCGCTGCGGGTGTTCCGCTCCGCCAGCCAGGTGCTCGGCGAGGAGTTGGGCATCGACCCGAGCCTTGCCCTCCAGGACCTCGAGCGCACGATCTTGCTCCAGGAGCCGGCGGAGACGGCGGTCGTAGACGGGTCCCGCCCACGCTCAAATCTTCCGGTGGCGGCCACGTCCTTTGTCGGCCGCATCGACGAGCTGGCCGAGCTTACGAATCACCTGGAGAACCATCGTCTGGTCACGGTGGTCGGAGAGGGCGGCAGTGGCAAGACACGGCTGGCCATAGAAATCGCCAGCCGGTTGGCCTTCGGCTTCGACCGAGGACCGTGGCTGGTCGAGTTGGCGCCGGTGTCCACCGCCGACCAGGCGCTGCGACTGTTGGCCCAGGTGACGGGGGCCCGCGAGGACCCGGGGACCGGTCCCCTCGAGGCGGTGATCGAGACCTTGGGCGATGGCAACGCCCTCATCGTGCTCGACAACTGCGAACACCTCGTCGCCGCCCTGGCCGGGCCGGTCGAGGACCTGATGCGGCGCTGCCCGAACCTGCGGGTACTGGCCACCAGCCGGGAAGGGTTGGACATCGCGGGCGAGAGGCTGTGGCGGATTCCCACGCTGGCCATGCCACCGGCCGATGTCGATCTGGCCGCCAATGCCGCCCTTCGCTTCGACGGCGTCAGGCTGCTGGTCGAGAGGGCGACCACCGCCGACCCCCGTTTCCGCCTCACCGACGATCGGGTGCCGGCGGTCACCACCATCTGCCGCCGCCTGGATGGCATGCCTCTTGCCTTGGAACTGGCCGCCGCCCGGTTGCGGGTGCTTTCACTCGAAGAGGTGGCCGCTCGCCTCGACGATCGCTTCCAGTTGCTTGGTCCGGCCAGCCGGACGTCGATTCCCCGGCAACGCTCGCTGCAAGCCGCCGTGGAGTGGAGCTACGACCTGCTCACCGGCCCCGAGCGGCTACTGTTCCAACGGCTCTCGGTCTTCGCAGGAACGTTCAGTCTCGAGCACGTCGAGGCGGTGACCAGCGGGAACACCGTTACGCCGGACGACGCCGTCGACCTGCTTAGCAACCTGGTGGCCAAGTCGCTGGTCGTCCGCCTGCCTCGCAGCACCGGCCCGGCCCGCTTCCGACTGCTGGAGACGCTGCATCAGTATGCGGCTGATCGGTTGGCGGACGGTGGCGAAGGGGACGACTTGAGGGAGCGGCACGCGGCCTGGTTCACGGCCCGCTGCCAGGAATTCTCGGCGAATCGGTTCGGGCCGGGATGGCGGCGATGGCTGGAACGGCTCGGCGAGGAGCATGACGATTGCCGGGCGGCGTTGACCTGGCTGGTCGAGCGCGGTGATCCCGAACTGGCCCTGCGGATGGCCACCGCCTTGTGGCGATTCTGGGATTACAACTATCTGACGGCGGAGGGCCGGTCGTGGCTGGATCGGGCCCTGGCGTTGTCGTCGACCAGCGACGCATCGCTGCGGCGCCGGGCGCTGGCCGGCAGCGCCTATCTGAGTTGGATGGACGACGACCTCGACGGCGCTGATATCCGCTGTGAGCAGGGCCTGGCCCTGCCCTTCGGGGATGAGGACGCCGCCGGCCGGGCGGCCCTACTGGCCATCCAGGGAGAGGTCGCCCGCCACCGTGGCGGGCAGGCCGACCGGGCCGAGCGCCTGTGTCAGGAGGCGGTAGCCCTGTTCCACCGGGCGGGCGATGACTGGGGAGAAGCCGACGCCCAGCGGGTCCTGGCGCTGCTGGCGAGTGACGCGGGCGACCTGGCCCGCGCCCGAGAGATGGGTGAAGGCTGCCTTCGGCTGTGGGAGCGGTGCGGCGACGCGGAGCGCTCTGCCGGTGCCAGGTCGTTGCTCGCGGGGGTGGCCCGCGATGCCGGCGATCTCGAGCAAGCCGAGGCACTGTACGAGCAGAGCCTGGCCCAGTTCCGCCAGGCCAAGGAACCCTGGGGGACAGCGCAGATCATCCGCGGCCTCGGCCTCGTCGTGCTGGCCAGGGGAAACTACGGGCGAGCCTACCGGCTGGGGGAAGAGTGTTTGGCCATGAACCAGCAGCTCGGCAACGGCCGCGGGATCGCCCAGGCGTTGAAGCTCATGGGCGATGCGGCCCTGCAGCTCGGTCAGCTCGAGGAGGCGGACCGGAGGTGCCAGGAGGCGCTCGAGCGACTCCGAGCCCGGGGGTTCGAGCCCGATATCCGGGCGGCCCAGCGCAGCGCCGCCACGGTGGCCCTGGCCCAAGGCGATGTCAGCCGGGCCGCCTCGCTGCTCGACGAAGCCCCCATCGAATCTGCCGACCTGCTCCTCCTCGCCGTGACCCGCATCCGGCAGGGAAGACCCGATGAGGCTGGGGCCATCCTGGATGACAGCGAGCACCGGGCTCAACGAAACCACGATGTGGGAGCCGAGGCCTCGGTGCTCGAGGCCAGGGCGGAGGCGGCGGTGGCGATGGGCGCGGCCGAGACGGCGGCGAGGTGGCTCGACGAAGCCGCCGCCAAGCGCGATGCCGCGGGCCTGGTGTTGACGCCCATTGAATCGGCCGACCACGAGCGCACGGTGGTCGCCCTGAGCCTCGTCATAGCCGGCCGTTCCCGTTCCCCACACGTGGTGGTCGGTGACGAAGTCGAGATCGATCTTCGGGACCCGGTCGGGGAGGAAGGCGGGCCCTCCGCCGTGGAGGGCCATCCCATCCCGCGCAAATAGGTCGATAGAACCATCGAGTCGGGCATCGGAAGTGCCGTCATAGGGGGAAGGTTCCGCCACGGCGTGTGGTGGTCACTACCCGCGAGGACATCCGATGACCACCTTCTCAACTGCCACTCGCCCGCCCCGCCTCGTGGTCCGGCGGACGGTCTTCTCGGCCCTGGCCATCCTGGCCGTCGCCACCAGCCTCTCCGGCCATCGGGCCCTGGTCCGGGGCGCCTCGTGGGACGGCGTCTCGGTCGCCGCTTCTCATAGAGCGGCCCCAGGGGTCGTCTCAGCGCGCGGCGCTTCCTGGGACTGAGGCCTGAGCCGGCTCGTCGGGTGCGAGCCGGACAGTTTTCTCGGCGCCCGGCTTTCCTCGGGGGGAGCGGATGCCGATCCATGGTGGGAGGAGGGGAGGGCGGCATGGTCCCCGGTAGACGAACTTGAGCAGTAATTCGCGATCGGGCATCTCGACCCGAAGGACCGTTGCGCGGGTATGGGTCCTTGTCGTTGTCCTCGCCGGACTAGCGGTACTCGTCTGGTCCTCGGGCGTCGGCGGTCTGGTCCCGGCTGCGCCGACGGCGCGCGTCCCGTGGCCGATGCTGGCCCTCGCCTTCGCTGCCAGCGAGGCGTTGGTCATCCACTTTGACTTCCGCAACGAGGGCCAGATCCTGACCCTCAGCGAGATCCCGCTCGCCGTCGGGCTGGTCTTCTGCGCGCCGTTCGGGCTGCTGATCGCCTCTCTCCTGGGGTCGGGGACGGTCGCCCTGCGGCGACGGCAGCCGCCGTCGAAAGCCATTTTCAATCTGGCCAACCAGGCCCTGACGACGGCCGCCGCCATCGTCGCTTTCCATCTCGCCCTTGGTCGGTCCAGCCCGGTTGCGGCTCGAGGCTGGCTGGCCGTTCTGGCCGCCATTCTGGCCGCCGACGCGGTTTCGTACGGCTGTGTCGTCGTCGTCATCTGGCTCACCGCCGGACGCCCCCGTCTCGACGCCATCCTTCAGCTCCTGCTGGCTGCCGCGGTAGTGGTGGCGACGAACTCGACGCTGGCGCTGCTGGCCATCTGCGTGCTCTGGGTCAACCTGGTGTCGGCGTGGTTGCTGATCATCGTTGGCGCCGTGTTCGGCGTCGGTTATCGCGCCCATGCCGCGCTGCGCCGGCGCTACGCCAATCTCGACGTCCTCTACGGGTTTACTCGCAGCCTCTCGGCGGCTTCGACGGAATCCACGGATGTCGAGACGGTGATCCTGACCGAGGCCATGCACATGCTCCGGGCCGAAGAGGCCGAGCTGGCCATTGTCGTACCCGGAGGCTTCATCATCGTGTCAGCTTCCGGCGATGACCGACCCGTCCGCCGCAACGCCCAAGAAGCGTGCGGTCTGATCCGCACCGTGCTCGAGCGCAACCAGGCCATGGTGATCCCCCGCGACCGCCGCGAGAATCCGCTGGCCGGACTGCTCGAAGAACGGCATTGGCGGGATGCGCTGGCCACACCGGTCGCGGGCGAGGGCGGCCCGGCCGGCGCCCTGCTGGTCGCTAACCGGCTCGGCAGCAACACGACCTTCGACGTCGACGATCTGCGCCTCTTCGAGGCCCTGGCCAATCACGCCAGCGTGGCGTTGCGCAACGATCAGCTCCTCGACCGGCTCCGGCAGCAGGCGTTGGCTCGCGAGCACCAGGCCACCCACGACGCGCTCACCGGATTGGCCAACCGCACCCTCTTCGGCGAGCGGGTGGACGCGGCATGCGAATCCTGCAGTCCCGACGGGATGGTCACGGTGTTGCTGATGGACCTCGACCAGTTCAAGGAGGTGAACGACACCCTCGGCCACCACACCGGAGACACGCTGCTGCGCGAGACCGCCAACCGGCTGGTCAAGGTGGTTGGGACGCGGGGACTGGTGGCCCGCCTTGGCGGCGACGAGTTCGCGGTCGTACTCCCGGGTACCCGATCCGTGCTGGAGTCGGTAAGCATCGCCGCCGAGATCCGATCCGCCATCGAACAGCCCCTGGCCATCGAGGACCTGGTCCTGGAGGTCCCCGTCAGCATCGGGGTGGCTATGGCCCCGCAGCACGGGACGGACGCGTGGACGCTGCTGCAGCGCGCGGACGTGGCCATGTACGCCGCCAAGGCGTCCCGCAGCGGCGTGGAGGTCTACGCCGCGGAAAGGGACAGTTACAGTCCCCGCCGGCTGGCGCTCGTCAGCGAACTGCGCCAGGCCATCGAGACGGGTGAGATCTCCGTCTTCTATCAGCCCAAGGCCAACCTGCCCGGCGGCCAGGTTTTCGGTGTTGAGGCGCTGGCCCGATGGTTCAGCCCCCGGCACGGCATGGTCCCGCCGGACGAGTTCATCCCCCTCGCCGAGCAGTCGGGGTTGATCCGGCCGCTCACTCTGCTCGTCATGACTACGGCGCTGGAGCAGGTCGCCGCCTGGCGCCGCCGCGGGATCGAGCTGAGCATCGCCATCAACCTGTCGGCTCGAAGCCTCCTCGACGTGGCCATGGCCGACGACGTCCAGAACCTCATCCGCCGGGCCGGCGTGCCCGCATCGGCCGTGACCCTCGAGTTGACCGAGTCGAGCGTGATGGCCGACCCGGGTCGAAGCCTGGTGGTGTGGAACGCGCTCGCCGCCATCGGGGTTCAGCTCTCCATTGACGACTTCGGCACCGGCTACTCCT
>CAXMLU010000020.1:0-3291 GCA_964194255.1 uncultured bacterium | reverse complement strand
CCCGCCACATCCGCCAGGCATAGCCCGCTACCTCTCCCTCGCAGCATACCTCTAGGCACCAAGGACTTGGTGAACTTGCCATGACATCGACGATCAGCCCGACTCCCGACGCTCCGGCGCCGGGAGTCGAGGCGTTGGCCCTGCCGGCGGCCACCCGGCAGTCTCTGTCCCGTGCCGCCTGCTTGGTATTTCTGGCACCGGGCGGGCATGGCCGGATAGCCGCCACCAGGCGAGCCGTTCCCGTCATTCTCTCGAGGACGCGGGCGGTGACCGCCGGGTCGAGCAGACTCTCGCCGGCCGCCACCCGTCGGATCGCGTTGACGAGGTCAGAGCCCCGGATCTGCTTGAGGACGAAACCGGCGGCTCCGGCCATGATCGAGGCGAACAACGCCTCATCGTCGGCGTAGCTCGTCAGCATCACGCATGCGATCTCCGGATGGGACGAGCGGACCTCTCGACACACCTCTACGCCGGTCGTCCCACCCGGGTCGTCCCCCAGACGAACGTCAAGAACGGCCACATCGGGCTTGGTCGCCGGAATCCGCTGGAGGGCTTCCTCTCCTGTCGCCGCCTCGCCCACGACGATGATGTCGTCCTCGGCTGATACCAGATCGCGCACCCCGCGACGGACCAACTCATGGTCGTCGACGAGGAACACGCGTGTGGTCATCTCCCCCATCGTGCCAAATCGAGGGCACGAAGGCGGTCATCCGCGCGGTTCGCGCCGCCGGGTTCGTCCACTCGATCAGACGTCGGAGAGAAGTTCCCCAGCCCGTACGGGATGCTCCAACACGTTTCCCGGGGGAGCCAGCGGACAGGCCCAGGCCGGGTCGTAGGCGCAAGAAGGGTTGTAAGCGAAGTTGAAGTCGACAATCAGCCGGCCGTCCTCTCCACCGAGATCGGCTCCCTTCGCGGTGTCGAGCAGGTATCGCCCCCCGCCGTAGGTCTCAACCCCAGCCGTGGCGTCTTTCAAGGGCAGGAACACCCCGCCGCCGTAGGACTCCAGCCACCAGACATCAAGGTCGCCCAGCTCCGGGATGTGGAGGACCCCGACGCGGACGAACGGCACGAGACCATCCGTCCCGGTAAGGACTTCGAACCGAGCCGTCTCGACGTCGGTATCGACCTCAAGCTCGAAGCGCAGCGAGGAGTCATACGGCGCCACGGCCAACGACGCGAACCGCTCACGAGCGTCGGCTTGGAGAGGAGAGTCGGGGTGCAAGCGAAACAGCTCGTCCCGCGCTTCACGCCACAACGCATGCGCGGCCTTCGGATCGGACGCGTTGCGAACCGCTGCGTAGATTTCCGCGACCTGGCGTCGCCAGTTAAGCAACAACAAGGACATCTTTGCCCTCACTCAGTTGGGCCGCAGCCGACCCACGATTGCCCTGCTTGACCGCTCTAGATCCGCCCATACTGTTGCACGGCCAGAGCGGTGACCAGAGCCGGGGTTGCGCTCGGTCCGTGCACGATGATCTGCGTCAGGTAACCGCCCTTGGCGAACACGACCACGGCGACCGGTCCGTTTTTGCCGGTGATAGCGATGCCGTGGGCGCCCGGTAAGGCGGCGACGCCGAACGAGGCGATCGTGTCTCCGCTTGCGGGGCGGACTGCTGATAGCGGGTCAACGCCTCGTAGGTCGTGGCGCCGCCCGCTCCGTGGAACTGGTAGAGGAATTCGGTCACTGGCACCCGCACGAGCTACGTCACAGCGCGGCGGGCATCCTGCTCGCCCAAGGCGTTCCAATCGAAGTGGTGTCCGAGGTACTCGGTCACGCGAGTATCCGTATGACAGCCGACCTGTACGGCCATCTCATCGGGTCCCAGAAGCGAGAGGCGTCCGATGCGATCGGCCGGGCGCTCTGGGAACAACGCCCGTGGCTACACCCCGTGGCTACACGCCTGGCTACAATTGGGCTCGCTCAATCGGGACTTGGCGGCCCGGACTTGGGTCGATAAGACGCTGACCAGCCACTTCGCTAGTGGGCCGTAGCGGACTCGAACTCAGACCCCTTGCGCGTCATGCTACGGAGAGCCGTCCGGCCGCATCCGCCATCGTCCGTCTCTGCCGGAAAATTGCAGGTCAGAAGGGGTATGACGTCCAGGGCCGTCTTTCAACGTTCAGCAAAGTCGGCGCTGCGTTGCTCCAGTGGTTGCTCCAATTGAAGCCGCGCGCGGGCGATCTTTGCGCGTCAGAATCGCACCCTGCACGACGAGCCGATAGCGCGGCGAGCGCCTTTTGCTGCGACAGAGATCGCCGCCGCCTTTATCGGTCGGTCGGGGCAGCCGCATCACGCGAGCATCACGAGGCCAACCGCGGCGAAGATGACGCCAACCACGATCTCCTCGGTCCCCGATAGCCGGGCCCGCTGTTGAACACCGAGGAGACGCCAGCGTGGTCGAGGAGATCCGCCGCCGGGCCGCCGTCAGCTAACAGACGCCTGTATCGCCTTTACGAACAGATGGCGCGATCTCCATGGATTGCCGGCGTGAGCGCCTATCTCCTGCCATTCGGGTTTGCCGTCGCAGGCGTCGTGATGATCGTCCGAGGCGGTGCTTCCTGACACGATTGGAGCGTCGACCCGACTACCCCGTTGAGTCGAGCGATACCGCCCGCGTTGTCCGCCCGGCGCGCCGTTCACGACCCACAACTACACCCGGCATTACATGCCGGTTCGTATTCGGCCGATGAAAGAGCAGTTCTGGCGGCCTCGAACGGGGCGGCAGTATCGGCGGCGACCAGTCAGTACCCTAAAGGTCGGTATGAGGCCCGCTTGTAGAATACACGTGGTACTCGCTGCCGGTCTAATGCTCCAGGTCGTTGCTGCCGGCTGCTCTGGAGGACGCTCGGCCCAACCACGTTCGTCGGCGACGACCGTGACATCCGCCGCGGTGCCGCTAGGCCAACTGGAAGGCACATTGAGTGCGGTCGGCGGTCCTTGTTGTGAGGGGCCACGACCGCTGGGCGGAACAGTGTTCGTCGAGAGCACAGGTCTCGAACGTACCGTGGCAGTTGGGACGGACGGCGCGTTCTCCGTCGAAGTCCCGGCGGGCGTCTACACCGTGCGAGGGAGGAGCCCGGAGGTCGGGTCCTCGACCGGCGACTGCGTGTCTGACCACTCCGTCGATGTGGTCGCAGGCAAAGCAGTCACGGTCGCGGTTAAGTGTGTGGAGGAATGATGGTCGGCAGATGGTCGAAGTCGGGGACCGGGCGGGTTGTGCCGATCCCCTGTCTGTCAGGCTGAGGTGAGACACCGGTAGTTGCGAGAAATAGTCAAGACCTGTGGATCGG
>CAXMLU010000019.1:0-6717 GCA_964194255.1 uncultured bacterium | reverse complement strand
GCAGTAGACGATGACCGGGCGATCCCGTTGGAGCATCTTCTCAGCGGTCTGGCGGGTCAGTGACTTGAGTGGCATGTGCAGAGCGCCTGGGAGGTGCTCCTCGTCGTACTCGTCCTTGGGCAGGACCTCGATCAGGAGGGCTCCGGCGTCGACGAGGCGTTGCAGCTCAGAGCGGTTGATGGCGGTCGGCATGACCGGTGTCCTCCGTTTCGTCGTTGGGCGGGGATGCAACGCGGGACCGGTGCTGGCGGATCCGCACGACCGCCAAAGCCAAGGCGAAGAGCCCGGCGACGGCGAGCGCCCAGTTGCCCAGCCCGAGCCCGGCGATGGTGACCCCGGCGCCGAGGCTCAACAGCACCGGCAGCCCGCAGCACACCGCCATCCCGACGACGGCAATCCCGGCGACCCTGCCGGCCGGCTTGTCGGCGCTCATCGGGCCAGGACCGCGCGGAGCTGCTCGACGGTCGGGGCCGGATGAGAACCGGCCGAGGTGCGGTAGATCCGGCACGCCAACCCGGCGGGCGCGTCGGGGTCGGCGAACGGGTCGCTTCCGTCGACGAGGATCGTGGGCGAACCCCGAAACCCGAGGGCCTCAGCTTGCTCGACGCTGCTCACCTGCTCATACATCACGGCGTCGGGATCGGCTCCCACGCTGATCAGGGCCTCCTTGAGGCGGGCCTCGGCGACCCGCCAGTTGGGGCAGTCCTCGAAGTACAACAGGCGCACGTCTGCCGTGTCCGGGTGGAACATGAGCCTAGTGTGAACCTTTCCCCGTAGGGGAAGGTCAAGGGGTAGTTTGGAGGGAGTGCGCATCGGCCAGGTAGCACCCCACGCGGGAGTGACCACCAAGGCGTTGCGGTACTACGAGCGGGTCGGGCTGCTCCCGGCGGCCGACCGGACCAGCTCCGGCTACCGCGACTATCCCGAAGAAGTCCTCGACCGGCTGCGTTTCATCCGGGCCGCCCAAGCCGTGGGTCTCGCGCTGGGCGAGATCAAAGGCGTCATCGTCTTTCGGGAACAGGGCAGCCCGCCATGCGGCCACGTCCTCGAGCTCATCGAAGGCCGCGCCTCTGATCTTGACCGGCGGATCGAGGAGCTCGGCCAGCTCCGCGACGAACTCCGTCAACTGGCCCAGCGTGGCCGGTCGCTGTCGCCCGACGCCTGCTCACCCGACCTGGTCTGCCACATCCTGAACCCAGCCTCGGCCTCAGCGCGCTAGCACCCCACAGACCCGGTCGTCGCCGTGAAAGGCCGGGCCCGCGACGACGGCGGTCAGGCTCCCGCTCGGCGGCTACCTCGCGATGGCAGACCTTCGATCATGGGAGGACCGCACGGCCGCGCAGAACAGATTTCCCTTCCGATCGGTCCGGCCGAGTCGCCCGACAAGCACACCCCGTCCAAGGCCCTCGATCACCTTCGGAGGGATCCCATCGAGCCACAGCTTCGCCCTTCGGAACACAGTGAACTCCCGGGCGTCGTCAACGCTGCCCGAGGAGAGATGGATGAACCGGCGGACCCTGGATATACGGGCTCTTGAGGTCGGCACCGGTGGTCAGCAGGGCCGCAGTGCAGTCCGTGTTCCACGTGGCTGGGTGCGTCGCCGGGAACGAGACCGAGAAGCTCGTCGCGTCGGGCCCGGCGTGGGGCCCAACGTGGATGTTGTGGTATCCGCCGGGCGAGTCAGGGCTCGGGCCGCAGGAGCTTCCCGCCAGGTCTGAGGCTTCAACTCGGATCTGCGCGTCATGATTATCGGTCTTTGGTCGCGGGATTGTTCGCCCGAGAGCGAGGCCAGTAGCCGCCGAACCCGTAACCGTCGTCCGTGCCCGACGGCGCCTCTCCGGCCTGGAAGCCGAAAAGCCTCCTGTGCGAGGGGGCGGCGTTCGCATGGTGATAGCGCCGCTGAGCCACCGGCCTGGCGGGGCCAGGGGGACCCGCGCCCACCGCATGAGAAGCTCCGCTCCGCGCTGGTTGCATCCCTGGTCCATTGTCGGCCGATGTATGCTTAGGACCAGCACCAAGCGGCCGTATCACGATCATCGCCGATGGTTCGATCGCGCAGGCTGACCCTGGAGGCCCCAAGTCCACTACGTGATCGGCGCGGTACTGGCGGTCCTGGTGGCGCTGCTCGCCGTCGGGGCGCTTACAGGCAGGGTCCGGGCCCGGTCATGCTGTGCGATCGCCGATCCCGAACGGGATCTCAGGATGCGTTCTGCCTTCACAGACCCGCAGGCGGTGGACGCCCCCGAGCTCGTTGACGGATCGGTCGACGCGGCGGAAGACAACGTTGCCACTGCACCACACGACCGTTAGCGGCTTTTGGGGACCACGGCGCGCAACCTTCCAACCGCATAGTGCCGCGTCAGGCAAACGTTTGCCCGTCCTTGAACGGCACGTCGGCAATGGTGCCCCGCTGCCGATGAGCGATGGGGGGAAACCCGCTCCTCGCTATCGCCGGATAGGAGCGGGCTTTGAACGGCTCGTCACCCGTCGTTATGTGGTGCGGGGAAGGCCCGCCAGATCGCCGAACTGCGATCGGCCTCCTGGCATCAAGGAGCTTCCTCGCGTCGGGCAGGCCACGGGATTATCGAGTGATCGTTAGGGGCACTTCTCCGTCGCTCGGGACCAGCGGTCGGTTGACATTTCTGGTCGGCACGTTGGCCCTCGCATCACGTTTGTTCATCTGGCCCGCGCATCGTCCACTCAAGCGGGAGCGCAGCGAACCACATCACGTCGCAGCGCCGGCCCTGCCAAACGCCGTGTGAGCGCATCGTTCCCTCATACACAAACCCCGCTCGGCGGGCCACTGCGACTGACTCTTCATTCTCCGCAACGATCGTCAAAAAGACGCGAGCTGCGCCAAGCTCGAACAACCAGCGCGTGAGTAGGATCACCGCCCGAGTCGCGTAACCGCGTCCTCTCGCGCTTGCTGCGATCCAGTAACCGAACTGCGCTACGTCCGCTTTAGACCAGTCGTCGACGCCACAGCAGCCGACCAAGTCGCCAGACCGCGCGTCCATGATTGCGAATGCAACACCAGATGGTGTCTCAGTCGTAGCAAACGCCCGCCAGTTCAACGCGAATTCGTCGATGACGGCCTCAGCGTCCATGATCGAGAGCGGCGGAGTGGGGTGTCCTAGCCGGTCGAGGACCCCGTTATAGCGTCGGATCGCTGGGTCGGCGCATGCTTTCGCCATGAACCCGGCGTCATCTCTCGACCAAGGCCGGAGGGTGACCACGTCGTCGGAAAGCGTCACGACCGGATTGTCGGCATCCGCCTCACGCACGTCTACAGAGGACTCCTTGACTGCTCGTTTAGACGGGCGTATCTCTCGGCTCACGCTCACCCTCGACTGACCCAGACGTTAGTCGTTACGCGGACATTCTCACCCATGGCGCACCGCCTGGTCACCTTGTGTCCGGTCTCGCCTGGCCAGCACCGGGGAGCGATGCCTCGGTGTGGATTACGTGTTGCCGTTGATCCATGACGTCGCGGCGCTGATCGAGACCCTCAACAATCTGTGCGCCACGCAGGAGTGACCGCGCCGACGGCGGCGCCTGTCCTTCCTCGCAGCCCGATCCTCACGACAAGTGCGGCCCGGGAGAAGGATCAAGGCCGAGTGCCGTGGCCGTTATCGCGGCCTCTCCAGTCGCCGATTCCATTCAGGTTTTCCATGCTGAGCCATCCATCGAGCTTCCTCGCCAATGGCCTCATCAACACCAGTGACCCGGAACCAGATGGCAAGGTGATGACCGTCCGCCAATGCTTGGTTCGCGAGAGCGTTGATCCGGCAGTTGGTCTGCTGGCCACCGTTCGTGCGTCCTGGCTGTCTGGCGAACGTGTTGTAGGTGGAGATTGTCGAGTAGCCGTTGGGGCCAAGGCGCTTGGATAGCGGAGTTCTCGTCTGCCCAAGGTAAACGACGACGCCATCCTGTTCCCAGGCGTACACCCCTGGCTCGGCAGGGAGCCGTGGCATCACGAGGCGAGCGAACGGACCCCCTCCGAACGGATGACGTGTGCGACCCAATGGAGGATCGGCTGGCTGGAGATTCAGACCCCGATGGGTCACGAGGCCAGCACACTCGAAGCCGTCGAGAATTGGCCCCGCACTCCGCGACCCGGTGTTCATTCGGGATCGCTGGAACCAGATGGCGGTCCGTCGTCGTCGCGGCGCGCCGGGGGCCCTTGGTCGCCGGCCGCCGCAAGAAAGCGTTCGAGGGCGGCCTTCGGGACCAGGATACGGCGACCCATCCGGAGGTTCGGAATCTCTCCCCGTGCGACCGCCTCATAGGCAAAGCTCCGCGAGATACCGAGCAGCGTGGCCGCCTCCTCGACCGTGTAGGTCAAGCGGTCATCGATGTCGGCGCGTGCCTGGAACGCAGCAACAAGCGCCGCAAACAACGGATGTTGTGCCGCCTCGTCCAGGAATGCGGGGTGCGCTTCCAAGATCGCAGCCGCCAAGGCTTCATCAAGGGCGTCTTGGTGTGTCACCCACCAGAGCGGGTCGACCAGGGTCAGTTCGTCGGTAGTGCTCACAGAACGAGCCTAATGACGCTCTCGGCTGCCCATCGGAGACAACCACGCATTGGCTGAGCGGGTCGGACGCTCAGATGTCCTCGGCCAGCCGCCGCAGCAGATTGGCGAGTTGAATGACCGAGTCTGCGGCAACGCCGGCCTCGCGGCGGGTCGGCGTCGAGCGGTGCTTGACATGCTGCGCGTACTCGATGACGGCCTGCGCCACTTTGCGAAGAGCGGCGCTATCCGGTCCCGGTGCCGCGTCCTCGACAAATCGCTCCAGGCGCTGTTTGGTGTTGGCAACTGGCGGTTCCGTCTCGCCCACCCGCAGGTGGCGCCCCGCGTCATAGACGTGGGCACTGAGCGCCTCGGTGACCGCGACGCAGTCCAGCCCGACGTTGCGGTAGTCCTGGGCGGTGCGGGCGTTCAGAAAGTGGCGCCGTAGCTCGCTGATCTCTGTGTCGATCGCTGGCCATCCGGTCCTCTTGTGCGGACTGATCGGGTCGACGAGCGACGACGAGAGAGATCGCTGTTCGAGAACGGCGAGCTGGTCATGGATGGGGTCGAACACCTTGCGAAGCAGATCGCGGCGCGCCTGCCAACTCCCGTGTCTGTCGTTACGCAGCCACCAACTCCACGGAAGGCAAGGATCGCTAGGCGCATGTCGCCCTCGGTCAGCTCCTGAGCGCCACCTGTTCCATACTTCTCCAAGTCCTCGTGGATAAGGATGCCGAGAGGAACGGCTACCTCGATGTCCTCGAAACCATCGAGCGGTCCCTTCCGTAGACGGGTCATGAGGTCGGTGTCGAGGCGCCGCCCATACTTTCCGAAGGGATCAGGAATCTCGTCTTCGATGAACAACTGATCTGGCCTCACGGGCAACGTCCAGCCATCTGGATGTCATGCAGCTCGTTCATCCGCCGGCGAGTTCCTTCGGCCTCGAAGGTACGGAGAGCACCCGGCCCATGATGTCCGCGGCAGCGCGATCGCGCT
Organism: uncultured bacterium; assembly: GCA_964194255.1. Classification (GTDB taxonomy): domain Bacteria; phylum Actinomycetota; class Acidimicrobiia; order Acidimicrobiales; family CAXMLU01; genus CAXMLU01. The sequence goes on along the minus strand of CAXMLU010000019.1, from coordinate 1,211 downwards.
CTTCGATGACGTGGCTATACACGCGCAGCGTCAGCGACGGATCTGAATGGCCCAATCTGCTGGCAACAGTGCGGATGTCGACGTTGGCGCCGATGAGCTGCGTCGCCGTGAAGTGGCGGAAATCGTGCAGCCGCACCGTGTTGAAGCCAAGACCGTCACGCACTCGCGTGAAGAAGCCAGTGACGTTGTCGGGACGAAATGGCTTCGAACCATTCACATAGGGCGAGAACACGAAGGCCTTCTCCCCGAGGTCCGCCTCGGCTTCGCGAGCCCACTGTTCCACCTGGCCGTGGTGCTGTTTCAGCAGCGCGATGGCTACATCATCCAGGGCAACCCTCCGTTCACGACCGGTTTTGGTGCTCTTCTCGGCGAGCCCCCCAGGGGTGACCACAACGGACCTGGCCACGTCTAGCTCACGGACATCGAGATGGACGTCGGTCCACCGAAGGGCACAAAGCTCCCCCCGACGAAGGCCGGTGAGCGCGCCCAGCATGAGCAGCGGGGCAAGGCGAGGGTCGCGCTTCTCGGCCGCCTCGATGATTGATCGAACGACGTCGACCGACGGCGCTTTGACCCGGTTTTGGATGAGACGTGGCGGCTTGGCGCGCTCAGCCACGTTCTCGCGCAGCCATCCCCACCGGACCGCCTGGTGGAGGGCGGCGGAGACGATCGCGTGGTGGTTGCGAATCGTCTTGGGCGAGGCGCCCCGCTCCTTCATTTCTCCGTAGAGGTCATCGAGCTGTTTAGCCGTGAGTCGGGAGAGCGGGACTTTCCCGAGCGCCGGTCGGATGGTCTGCTCGATCTGCGCCCGGTAGGTGCGCATGGTGGTCGGCGAGAGGTCGAGCCGCTCGCACTCTTTCAGCCAGCGGTCAACGAGCTGACCGAAGGAGTTGCCGAACCCGTCCGGCCGCCCCTCCTGAAATTGGTCAACGAGATCTCGAAGGGCGTCATCGGCCGCTCGTGCGCCGCCGTGGAAGGTGCGGGAGATCTGCCGGGGATGCCCCGTCTCGGGGTCGCGACCGACGTAAACCCGCAGCTCCCAGACGCCGTCCTTGCGCTTGCGCTTCGTACCTCGCACGAGCGAAGAGGGTAGCCCGTTGTAGGGATCGAGATAGGGACACCCTTGGCAGCAACAGAAGAGCCGGTGCGGCTGGGAGGGCTCTGACCTGGGCTTTCGTTGGTGGCGGGGGCAGGATTTGAACCTGCGACCT
>CAXMLU010000018.1:0-2489 GCA_964194255.1 uncultured bacterium | reverse complement strand
CCCTCGAGGAGGTGGGCAAGCGCTTCGGCCTGACCCGTGAGCGCATCCGGCAGATCGAGGCCAAGGGGCTGCAGAAGCTGCGGCATCCGTCGCGGCAGAGCAAGCTGCGCGACTTCCTCAGTTGACAGGTGGTGCGCCCCGACTGGATGGACACCCACCGGTGAGCCACAAACGACGCCACCGGCATCCGCCCTCGTCCGGACACGATCGACCACGTCGAGCAGGCCTCGCCGGCTGTCAAGAGCCACACCCGGGCCGGATGCCCCGCATCCGTGCCGGGGAGGCACAACGAACGGCTGGCCAGCGACGATGTCGGTGGGTGGTCGCGGGGCGGCGGGCGTTGTAGGGCACACCGCCGCTCCCGACCGTCGAGGCCGACAGCGGCAGCGTGCCGGAGGTGGAAGTGGCCGCCGCCTGCCCGACCCAGAGGCCGTCCATCCACTTGGTGGGGCGCCTGGCCTCAGACGCTCCGCTCAAACGGATCGGAATCGCGCCGCGAGCGCCGTGTCGCCACCCGCGGTCGTGGCTCATCGAGAGCCAGCGGGCCAACCGCTCCTCATTGGATTTCGTTATGGCGTGACTCATCGTCGCTGCCCACGTCCTCACCGCCAGCGGATTGCGCATCCTGGACACAGGACCGGGTCATCCACGTTGGCGATGAGGAGCGGCGTGCACGCCCCTGCCCCACATGCAGCAGGGGCGGCACCCACCTTTCGGTACTTCGACCCTGGCAGGCGAAGTGGGCCAGCACCGCGCACCGTGTCCTCCCCGTGGCCCGATTGTGCCCAGGGCTACACCGGATGGCGCTGACGGCCGCCCCGGCCAGGCTGCCTCTCGCCGAGGGCCGCCCAGCCACGACTCTGGTTTTTCCCACAGGTCCGGGCGCGCCCGGACGCAGAGTATGTGGGCGTCGGCCAAGCGGTCACCCTCACGGCGCTGGGGATCGAGTACGCGCCGTCCCGGCCCATCTTGAGGACTGTGCGGAGCGGCATCATCCGGCGGGCACGATCTACGATGTCGGCCGGCTCGTGCACCGTGGGGTGGAGTGGTGGGTCGGCGTCGCACCATCACCGTCGATAACGATCACGAGCTCGCCCAGTTCGGACCGACCGGCCACTGGCCCCTGCCTCGGGTCGATGGTGCCGGAGAGCGGGCAACCAGCAAGGGCACCGGGCCCAAGTCCGACGTCGTATGAGGTCTGCCGATGTCCACCGTCAGCACCGAAGATCCCGCCGCGATAGCGGTGGTCACAGCCATCCACAGCGGCGACCTGGCGACGCTGAAACGCCTACTGACCGAAAATCCCTGGCTGGCGAACGCCAGACTGGGTGACGACGAACCGCACGGGATGTCGCGCACGCTGCTCCATGTCGTGACCGACTGGCCCGGCCATTTCCCGCACGGCGGGGTAACCGTCTCCGCCCTGGTCGATGCCGGCGCCGACGTCAACGCCCGGTTCCGGGGACCGCACGAAGAAACACCGCTGCACTGGGCAGCGAGCACCGGCGACATCGAGGTACTTGACGCGTTGCTCGACGCCGGGGCCGATATCGAGGCCCCCGGCGCAGTCCTCGGAGGCGGTCCCCCGCTGGCAGACGCGCGAGGATTCAAGAACTGGAAGGTTGCGCACCGACTTGTGGAGCGCGGCGCCCGGACCACACTCGTCGACGCCGCGACACTGGGGCTGTCCGACCGCGTAGCCGCCTACTTCGCGGCCGCGACACTGCCCGGGCCGGAGGAGGTCACCGCGGCCTTGTGGGGCGCGTGCCACGGTGGCCGCCGCAGTTGCGCGGAGTACCTCCTCAACCGAGGCGCAGACCTGAACTGGATACCGCCTTGGGAGAACCTGACGCCGCTCGACGCAGCGACGCGCGAACACGCCGACGAACTCGTGCGGTGGCTGCGCGAGCAGGGCGCCAAGTCCGCCACCGAGCTGACCCAGTAGCTCATCTCAGGTACGGAGACGAGGAAAACCAGTGGCGGCGACGTGGCTCTCCTCTGTGCGGTGCAGTACCGACGGGCGGAGGCCCGACCCATAGCCTCCAGGGACGACGGCGAATGGGGTGCCGTGACGAGCCGGTGCGGCGCCAGGCCCTGGCCTGGGGCGCCAGTGGCGTGCCTCAGGGCGACATCGCGTACTGGGGGAACCATGTCGAGCGACCAGCCACTCTCGGATGTGCTGAGCGAGTTCGCCCGCACCATGGTGACCGACTTCCCCATCCAGGCAATCCTCGACCACCTGGTGCAGCGCATCGTCGACATCATGCCGATCACCGCCGCAGGCGTCACGCTGATCGCGCCCGGCGCCGATCCACGCTACGTTGCCGCCTCGAACCCGGCGGCATTGCGCTTCGAGCAGCTGCAGACCGAGTGCGGCGAGGGGCCGTGCCTGGTGGCATACCAGACCGGCGAGCCCGTCGCCATTCCGGACCTCCGCCTGGAGCGCCGGTTCCCGGCGTTCCGGCCATCTGCGATCGAGGCGGGGCTGG
>CAXMLU010000017.1:0-2439 GCA_964194255.1 uncultured bacterium | reverse complement strand
GTTAAGACCGTGCGAGCGGAGAGTCGAGGCCTGGGACGCTGTAGCGCGGGTCCGGGATGCGGGCGCCTGGGCAGGCGCCGCAGTAGAGGCCGAAGTGCAAACCCTGCGGACTGCCGTTGAAGGCAGCCGCAACGCCACCCTCAACCGAGCCGCCTTCTCCCTCGGCCAACTCGTCGGAGGAGGAGCACTGAACGAGAGCGTCGTGATTGGCGCCCTCTTCGAGGCGGCCCTGAAAAGGGGACTCGGCGAGGGCGAGGCTCGACGGACGATCCAATCGGGCATTGTGGCGGGGATGGCAAGCCCGCGCGTGGTGCCACCGGATTCTTTCGCGCCACGGCTGACGACCGAAATCAGACACGAAGCGGGAACACGCGAAAGATCGGAACCAGAACCATCTGGTCCGTACGCGGCCAATCGTTGACGACCCCGTGAAGGGCAACGCTCACCTGCGGATCCCGGCCGTTTGTGGGTCGCAAAGTGCGGACAACGCACGCGACAGATTCGGCGTTTACATCGGAACCCGAGAATTCGAGTGGCCGGGTAAGCAACGGAACGAGCAAGCCAGTCGCGTCTGCGATCTGCCGATAGCTGGCAATGTGACCCTCGAGGCCTTCATTGTGCACGTCCTCGATGTTGACAGGAGTCCGGAAGAGACCAGTCGACTAGACGTAGTTGACGTGCTTCCACCGGATTCGGTCTAGGAACTCTATGTACACGGAGGTCGCCGTCAGGACGTTGAACGCCAAGCTTCCCAGTCCTTGCGGGGTTCCCTTCAATCCGAGCGCCGTTCGCCAGCCTCCAAAAGCAGAGCCGCCCAATTCACTCTCGTTGAAGAAGACCAAGCACTGACCAATGCCCTCGCCGCGCAATTCCTTCAGAAGCTTCGACAAGCCGGGACGCGCCTGCGGTGCTGCGACCACATCAGAGTGCACAATAGCCATGACGTCGCCATGTGCGTACTCCGGTGAAGCCTCCTGCCGAAAGTCCGATCCTTCGTCGTAGCCGAACTCACTGAACACCGGACTCGTCCACTCGTACGTCAGGTAGAGCTTTCCGACCGTTGCGGTGACGTGGCGTGCGTCCACACCAACGAAATCGCCGATCGAAATCTCCCTCACCGGCCTGAACCGGTGCACGTCGAGCAGCCTGGCCACCATGGCGGCGAAGTCAGTGGGCGTAAGTCGGGCCAGCTCACTTCGAAGGGGGTCATAGCCATGACCGAGCGGGCGGCCTCGCCAATCCGGACCGTCCATCCGAAGACTGCGGTGATGAGGCATTCGCGCCAGCGCCCGATCGAGGCTGGCTGCAGACGGGATCTTCAATGTCATTCGCTTCTCACCGGCGGAACTCCGTCGGGCGAGATCGGGCATGCCGCCGTGCTGGTCCACCAAACCACGAACGTCCTCAGCGAGGAAGTCGTCTACGGCCTCGATGTAGACGACGAGGTACACCGGCTCTGGAGAGCTGTACCAGAACCGTACGTCGTCGACTCTGAGATTCTTTACATCCACATGCTCAGATGCCCGGAACTGTGCTTCTGAGAAGGTCGTCGAGTGGAGGCCCTTGCACTGGAACCACACGCGAACGCTGCTGACGCGGGCGTTGGGACTTGGCGTTCCGGCGTAGAGATGCAGCCCGAGGTCGAGCGCAGCGCGATCGTCTTCGTACCCGGTGAACAGCCCCAACCCGACGAGTCGTGCTTGAGGAGTGCGCGGTACCGCTGCTCGAAGAGATCATCTGAGCCGACGTCTGGCATCTTGCCAGCTTGTCACTTCGGGGCCAGCGTCAGCCGATAGTGCTTCTGTCCGCGACACTGACACTCGTGTCCGTCGAGGCTTCGGGAACTCCAACGCAATCACCGGATGCGCCTGGTCAGGGCAAAGGCGAAAAGTGGTCGTGGCGGCTCCCAATCCCGTTCCCGTGGGGAGCGAGCCTCGACCACAGGCTCTCGCCGTTGAAGCTCCTTGATCTCCCGCTGGCCTTCACCCAGAGCGACCTTCTCTCGCCCGATGACTTCGTGAGCCGTGCGGATGACCGCGGAGTGCGGCTGCAAACCGAGCAGCTCCTTGAGTTGCACCGCCGACAGGTGCTGGTCCCACTGTTTCGCATCCCGCAGCATCGCCCGCCCGGGGCCGAGCCAGTACCGGTAGCCCCAACGGCCGCCGATCGGTACCGCCAGTATCGGAGCCCCATCGCCCTGGTGATCGAGGGTGCGCAAGGGGCTCAACTCGCGGATCCCGCCGCCGCTGGACGGTTCCGGTCGTGGGAGGGTGGCCTCACTCTGCAGAGCGGACGAGGAATCACCCATCGGTACGCATCCGTCTTCTATAGCCCCTACCAACTGCTCGCCCTTCGTGCCATCGAAGCACTCGTCCAGGAGATGGAAGGTCACCGCGACAACGACGGCGGGGTGAGATTCACCCTGAAGCCGCTCTACCC
>CAXMLU010000016.1:0-2257 GCA_964194255.1 uncultured bacterium | reverse complement strand
CCCCAGCGGCGGCAGAACACGCCGAACGTGGCATCGGTCGCCGCCACCCGCAGATCGCACCACAGCGCCAGCTCGAGACCGCCGGCCACGGCGTAGCCCTCCACTGCCGCGATCACGGGCTTGGAGAGGCGCATGCGCGTTGGGCCCATCGGTCCGTCCCCGGTCTCGTCGACGCGATTACCCCGCCGCGTCGCCACCGCCTTCAGGTCGGCCCCGGCGCAGAACGTTCCTCCTGCGCCGGTCAGCACCGCCACTGCCAGGTCGTCGTCGGCGTCGAAGCGGCGGAAGGCATCGACCAGTCCGGCGGCGGTCGGCCCGTCCACGGCGTTACGCGCGTGCGGCCGATCGATGGTCACAACCAGGACCGAGCCGTTGGTATCAACGAGGATCGGGGCAGGCGCGCCCTTTCCCCCACTCATCGGTCGCTCACGCCGGTGACCACGTCACGCCCGGACGCGATCCATCCCTTCGTGCCGCCTGCCACCGACACGGCGTCGAACCCGGCCGCGACGAGCGCCGTAGCCGCGGTCATGCTGCGGCCGCCGACCGCGCAGATGATGTAGAGCGGGCGACCGGCAGGGATCTCCTTGACCCGCTGGCCGAGCTCGGGCAGCGGGATCAACGTGGCCCCTGCGACATGTCCGGCCTCGTACTCGTCAGGGTTGCGAACATCGACAATGGCAGCACCGGCGCCGTGGGCGGCCGCGAAGGTGTCGAGATCGACTTCAAGGGCGTCAGTCATGCCCCGAGTCTGCCCGATGGGAGGCCTATTTCAGGAAGTCAATCAACGACGTGGGCATCATGGCGGCATAGACGGAAAGGGCCGCCCGATATGTTGCCAGCTGGACCTGCAGGTCGGCGACGGCCGGGGGTGGCTCGGGTTTCTCGTCGTCGCTGCCGCGGTTCAGAATCACGAGAACTTCGTTGTCCCCGACCCTCACGGTCGGCTTCGCTCTGCCGGTGCCGCACCGGCCGGCGCATAGCCATCGCCGTCGTTGCCGCCGAGCCAGGACAGGGTGTCGCTGGCCGTTTTCTGGCCCCGAACGAGGATCTCTCGATTGACCTGAGCTAGAGCGAGGATCTCATGGGCCGACGTCAAGAACGCTTGGCGGTGCGCATCGAAGATCCCGCTCCACGGGTCGGGCGCGGCGTCCGCCAGCTGACGAAGACTCGGCCCGGACGCCAGACCGAGCTCAGCGGCCAACGCCTCGACCTCGATGGCCCTGCCCATCTCGGCCACCTTGATCTCATCGAGAACTATCTCCACCTCGCAAGATGCATGGTTGAGCCAGCGGGTGCGACCGGCGGCCAGGACGAGCTGTTCCTCCTCGAGCTTGAACAGGAGCAACTCCAAGAGTTGCCGCTCCCGCCAAAGGACGTTGGAGACCTCGCTCAGGCCCATCCGCCTACCTTTCTCTCACCCTGCCTGCGGTATCGGCACGGAGCGGGGCCAGATGAGCAGTGGAAGCCACGAACAGTGATGACCTGGGCCCTAACCAAGGAGGCCGAGCTCCACGGCGCGCGACACGGCCCCCTGGCGGTTTTTCGCTCCGAGCTTGGCGTAGATATGGGCGAGGTGGGTCTTGACGGTCGAAGGGGCCACGAACAGCTGGGATGCAATCTCGGCATTGGTGCGACCGTCGGCCAGCCAGCCCAGGACCTCCCGTTCCTTGGCGGTCAGATCCGACTCGATGTTCGGACGATGGGGGCCCGGCTCGAGCATGCCCGCCAGCGCGGAGAGCAGCGCCGGTGAGATGAACCGCTCGCCGGCCAGCACCTGCTCGACGGCGGCGGCCAAATCCTCGGGACCGGCCGTCCTGACCAGCAGCCCGTCCACTCCCGCGGTGAGAAGGGCGGCTAATCCGTCGCGCGAGGTGAGCCCGACGATGGCGAGCACGCGAGGCGAGTGCGGCAACTCTTTCGCGCCGCGGATGGCCTCGACCGCATCGATGCCCAGCGTGTCGCCGAGAATGAGGAGATCGGCTTGCTCCGATTGAAGCACCCGCACACCTTCAAGTCCCAGCTCGGACTCCCCAACGATCCGAATGTCGATGGTGGCCAACACACGCGCCAGGCCAAGGCGGATCAGAGGCCAGTGATCGACGAGGACTGCTCGGGCCGGTGCGCCGCGAAGCACGCGTCGAGCGTACCGCCCCCAGGGCCGCCATCCGGGTTTTCATAGTTCTTTCTGGCGGTCGTCACCCCCCGTTCGGACTACCCGGAGCCAGAAGTTCCCCCGCGCGGCCGATCCAGAGCC
>CAXMLU010000015.1:0-9572 GCA_964194255.1 uncultured bacterium | reverse complement strand
GAGCCGCTCGGCCTGTCGGCGTCCGTCGGTGGTCAGCCCGATCGGGTGGTGGCTGTACACCGGCTCCCCGCCCTCGACGACCATCGACTGGCCGTGCCGGGCCATGAAGACTCGGCAGGTGGAGCGCAGGTCCGCCAGAGCCGCGCTCCCCGTCGGGAAGTCCGGGGACGGAAAGGTCTCTCGATCGCGCCCAGAAAGGCGGCCCCCGACCAGCCCGGCCCAGCCGAGGTCGCCGTGGACGGTCCGCAGGACACCGCGGCCATCGGTACCAATCTCGGCGAGCGTCAGGGACGCATGCAATCCCGCGAACGTCCAGTACTGCGAGACATCAGCCCCGATGATGTGGCCGAGGAGAACCTGAAGCACATAGGCGTGGCTGCACAGGGCGATCGTTCGCCCTTGGTACCTGCGGACGATGTCGAGGAAGACGGGAAGAACCCGGCTGAGCGCGCCGGTGACCGACTCGCCTCCCGGCCACGGCAAATCGGCCGGGACATGAAACGCCGGACCGGCGTGACGGCCCTCGAAATAGATCTCGAGCCAGGGTAGGAAGCGATGGTCGACCTGCCGGAGCCGCGGCAGTGTCATCCCCTCGAAGTCGCCGATGTTCAACTCGCGCAGGCGAGCGTCGGGGATGAGGGGGATGCCTCGCGGCGTGGCGATAGCCTCGGCGGTCTCCCGGGCCCGGCGCAGATCGGACGTGAAAACAGCATCGAGGTGGACGGACTGCAACCCGGTCGCCAGTGCTGTGGCCCGGCGGCGGCCGGCCGGCGTCAATGCGGCCTCCGAGTAGTTCCAGACCTGTCCCTGCTCGTCGGGCATCTGCGCCTGGCCGTGGCGAAGCAGGAAGACACGGCATGGCGCCGTTTCGGACATTGGTCACTTGCCTCCTCGGAGATCGAACCCACCCATCATCGCTCCTCTGCTTATTCCGCCAGCGCGGCCTTGCCGAACGCCAGCCGTGCCGTCCTCACCTCGTCGGCGTCGATGGCGAAAGTGCGGAAGCCGAGCCAGTAGAAGCCGGTGGCCAGCTCTTCTGATACGGGGCCCGCCAAGCGGATCCCCAACCGGCAGGCCGGAGCCGAGATTCGCGACGTCGCCACCGAACCGAGGAGCACGCGCATCGACTCGTCCAAGCTGGCCCGAGGATCGCTCGAGAGCATCCGTCGTCGGACGTATTCGTCGAGCGGGTCACCTGTGAGCCACAGGCTAGCCGGGAAGCCGTAGAGCTTGGCTTGGAGTCCCCGCACTTCTAGCCACAGAAGGTCGCTGTGGCGGGCTATCGCCGGGGCCAGTTGGGCGCCCCGTGGGCTCGTCAAGGTCGCTCCCACCAAAACGGGCGCGAGTCCGCGCCGCAGCGTCTCGGCCCGGGCGATCCGGCGGAATTCCTCCGCCTCGTTGGGATCGGTCACGTGACGGAGGCTCAGCTGCGGCGGCCGGGGATGCCCGCTCCGCTCGGCGGCCAGGGCGAGCCCAGCGACCTGGACGGCGATGAACTCCGGCAGCCCCAGCGGCAGGAGGAAGCGTGGGTGCCGGGCCAGGAGCGCGGGGCCATCCACGAGCTCCATGGCCTCGTCGGACGAGAGGTCGACGGCCCGGACGACGACCTCAGCCTCGCCGGCGGCGACGAAGAGCGGTGTGAGGACATCGGCGATGATCTCGTCGAAGGCGTCCAGCTTCGTCCCGCTCGCATCGTGGGAGACGAGGAGTTCGAGGAGTTTCTCGAGGTGCCCGGTGGTGGCGAGGACGTCTCCGAGCCGAGTGGCGATGGCTTGGGCGCCGCGGTCCAGCGTGGTCTTCACCTGCTCGGCCGTGGTCGCCCGCCCGAAGAAGCGACAGCGAGCGGCTTCGTCGGCGGCGGCCAGGATCTCCGAGAGGTGCGTCCCCGACCCCTCGGCCTGTGTCGTCGGCAGCCGTCCCGCGAAGATCTCGCCGGTCGCCCCGTCGATGGAGACGGCGTCGCCTTCTTCCAATGCCCTGCCACCGATCAGGAGGTTTCGCCGTTCCAGATCGATCGTGACCGCGGTGCACCCGACCACGCAGGGCTTTCCGAGTGCTCTGGCCACGACGGCCGCGTGGCTGGTGGCACCACCGAGCGCTGTCACGATCCCGGTGGCGGCGATCATGCCGTGCAGGTCGAGGGGGCTCGTGGTCGGACGGGTGAGGATCACCGACTCACCGCCCGCCGCCACCTCGACGGCGCGGTCAGGGTCGACGACGACCACCCCGCTCACTTGTCCCGGTGACGCGCCAATGCCGTTGCCGAGTGCCCCGGACCGGCGGGCCGCGGCCAGCGCGCTGTCCTCGAATGCCGGCCGCTCGGCCTGGCGGATCTGGCCGGTCGAGACCCTGGCCAGCACCTGAGCCGGCGGCACCTTGCGATCACGCAGGAAATCGGCCGCTATCCGTATGGCGGCCTCGGCTGTTCGCTTGGCGCTCCGGACCTGCAACAGGTAGAGCTTGCCCTGCTCGACGGTGAACTCGATATCGAGTACGTCGCCGTGAGCAGTCTCAAGGCCTTGCGTCAGCCGCTTGAGCTCGGCGAAGACGTCCGGTAGACGCTCGGCGGCCTCTCTCATGGTCATGGGGTTCGATGTCCCGGCCACCACGTCCTCGCCCTGTCCGCCTTCGAGGTACTCGCCGTAGAGCGTGGGCTCGCCGGTGAGAGGATCGCGGGTAAATGCCACACCCGTGCCCGATGGTTGTCCCAGGTTTCCGAACACCATGGCCTGGATGACCACGGCCGTTCCCAGGTCGTCGGCGATTTTCTGGTGCCGTCGGTAGGTCACGGCGCGGCGTGAGTTCCACGATTCGAACACCGCCCCGATAGCCCGCTCGAGCTGCTCGTGGGGATCGTCGGGAATGGCCTCACCGACCGCGTCGAGCAGCGCACGCCGGCAGGCGGACTCGAGACCCGTGAAGACCGTCACCGCGTCGGCCCCCGGCGAGATCGCCGCCAGATGTGGCCCCGCCGCTTCGGCCACCGCGTCGCCACCGTCGCCCAGCACAATGTCGGCGAACATGCGGCAGAACCGGCTGTAGACGTCGGCCATGAACCCGACGTCGCCAGTGGCGGCGGCCAAGGCAATCGCTGCCTGCTGGTTGAGACCGAGATTGAGGATCGTATCCATCATCCCCGGCATCGAGATCGGGGCCCCAGACCGCACGGACACGAGCAGCGGCGTAGGACCGCCGCCAAATCGCCGCCTCGTCTTCTCCTCCAGTGTGCCGAGATGCCGGCGTACATCTTCGATGAGACCGTCGGGGAAGGTTCCGTCGGCCATATAGGCACGACACGCTTCGGTGGTGATGATAAACCCTGGGGGCACGGGCAGGCCGGCGGCCGTCATACGAGCCAAACCCGCTCCCTTCCCGCCGAAAAGTTCCGGCTGGGAGGAGTCAGCGTCCTCGAAACGGTATACCAGGGGCAGGTCGGCCAAGACACCCCCGGCCGAACGAGGAGTCACTCCGTCCGCTCCTTGCCCAGAATCATGAGGAGGTCCTCGTGGAACTCGAACCAAATGTTGTGCAAGGAATCGACGGTCGGAGTGCAAACGAAGTCAGGGTCGCCTTGGTCGACCTTGGTCACACTTCGTTCGAACCGGCGAACGTAGCCAACGTACCGTGGCACCAGCAACGCGATCTCGCCGATCAACTTGACGAGCCGATCGACCGTGGCGATTACGCGCTCCTCGGCCCTGGGATCACCTCCACCTTGCTGCCAGTCGGTGACAAGTTTGATGAATTGCCGGTTGATCGCCTCGAACCGTGCATACCATCCCGCCGTCTCTTCCCGTTGGGAAAGGTCCGAATAGGTTTCGTGATAGTAGCTTTGCACCTCCGCCATTCCCTCAGACTGGATGAGAAGCTCGCTGCCTATATCCAGCACCCAACCTCGTTCCAAGAAGCCGCTCACCATTGCCTGTACTTGGTCGGTGGGCAGTCCGGACATTTCGGCCAAGTTTCCGACCGAAGCCATCTTCTTCAGGTAAAGCGCGTTCAACGTCAGAAATGCATGTTCATCCAACATGGTCACCCCGCAACACTCGGTCCGGCGCGCGACGTCGCCCCGTGGCATAGTTCCATGCCGTCCGAGGACGGCGTGACCCCGGGGCGGGTGGGTGCCACGCCGATTCAGGATTTGGCATACGTGCTCATTGCAGTCCCTACCCGAGGACCGACCCTCCCCCGAGGACGTCGCCGGTAACCGGTTCCACGACCACAATCGACCCGTCCGCTGAGTGTGGCGGTTGCGACTGGGCGCCGTCCTCTGCCTCCATGTACACGCGCCCGAGCTTGCCCTCACAGTTGAGCAGCAGGCGGGTGCCGTCGGGGATTGAGTCCATCCCTTCCAGCTCGAGCGTCATGACGATGGCGATACCAAAGTTCCGCCCTACGATTCCCAAATGAGACTCTGGCGTCCCGGCGTAGGTGACGATGCCGGCCGGCTTCTTGTAAAGAAGCGGGGCCACAAAGGTGGTGGTGCCCCCGGGCGTAATCACGACCGTTTCCTTGATTTTCTGCGGGTTACCCATCAGCTTTATCATTTCCTGTGGCGACGTGATGTTCATGGCAATACCCGAGTGCTTCCCCACGGGCACCACGCTGTAGCCCTGGCCGATATACCTGTACCCTTCGATTTCGTCTGCCATTTACGGTCCTCTTCTTCCTTCCCTATATGTCCATCTCCGCCAAGCCGCTCTCCTCGGGCGACAGGAAGAGCCACGGAATGGTCGGCTGCTGCGGCGGGTATAGGAAAATGACCTCCTTCAGACGCAACGGAAAGTCATTTTTCCTCAAGGTGGTCCACTCCCAGTCGTCCCACTTGATCGCGGCGGGCTCCAAGCGAAGCTTGTCTATGTCCAGTTCCGACAGCTCCTCGGCGTTGTACCACGGCGGAAACTTTCCTTTGTAGTAGTCCACATAACACAGAAACTCATCACCCTTGGACTCTATGCACACGATCACACATTGACCATAGAAGCCGGCGTTGGCCCTGATGAAGTACTTGGTCTCCTTGTTGAGCCACTCCTCGAACTCATCTGCCGTCTTGAGGTTGACATCAACCGCCCACTCCTCGTGGGACCACGTAAACCTCCTCTCGCTGTCATCCTTGACTCTTAGCCTCGCTTCGACTCCTAGCTCAGTCATTGTGGGCACCTTTCCGTTTGGGCTCTTCCACTCCACGCCACTTGCATCAACGTACTATCTCGTAATGACCGTCCTTGGTCCCTCGGCAGCGGAATCCGGGCATCTGCGGAGGAGGAGCGCCCAGACCAGCCATGGCGTTCCGTTGCACTTCCCCAGCCTTGGCATAGCCTTTGAGCAAGTATTCCATGCTCTTAAGGTCCATATCCCAGAACCCCATCGCGGCCGCCTCCACCTCGAGGTCATGGGCGCGGACATAAGGAAGCGAGGCGGCCACGTAGACCCAGTTGCCCTCCAGTATCTTGTCGAACTTGGGCTTCATGGCCAGATACCGGTACATCCGCTCAACGGCCGCCTCGAGTTTCTCGATGTGGCTCGGCAACTCACTCAACGGTATCCTGGTTGACGTGCCGTTGGGATAGTCCTCGTCTCTCATGTACACCGCGGCCTCTAGCAACACCTGATCCTCGTAATCAGGGGGGTCGCAGAAGAGGGTGCCGGTGTTGTAAATGGAGAACATCTTCATCTTGCCGCTCTTGCGGTCTCGCATCATCTTCTTCTTGTCGTACGTCAAAACCAGGCTGTAGGAGAACGGCAGGTCCCCGACCACGAACGTCCATGGGAACGACTTCTCGTTCACGAAGCAGTCCCTGACCAGGACCAGCCTGTCGCCCACCTCGTAGGGGCCAGTGTCGCCCAGGCCCAGCCGGCAGTCATAGTGGTCCAGGAATCCCACCAGCTGGATCAATGAGTTGAACTGGCCCACCGTAGCGCGCAACTCCGGGTCGTCCAGCGGTTCCACCTGCTCGATGACGCCCTCGACCACGTCCTGATCGAGCACTTGCAAGGCGTACCCCACGTCCATGACCGCGGGCTTTCCTTCCCGCATGTAGCCCTCGAACACGGTCTTCCAGAAGCTGTAGATTATCCTGAGGTTGTCAATGTAGTCGTTGGGTCCGATGAGGCCACTATCGATAAGAAACAACCTGCCGAACAGTGCGATCCCGCAGCCCCATTGTATATTGCACGGGGTAATCGTCTTGATCCCGAACTCTCGGTGGCCTGAGCTGCAGATTGCTCGTATTCCCTCCATCCCCACCTTCTCCCCCAGCCAGAGGTACAGCCATGGGTGCTGCAGGAAGGTGGTCTGGAAGGACAGCATCTCGTACTCTGCCCTCGGGATCAGGGGATTTTCCCCCTCCGTGCCCCTCCTCGCCAGCAGGTCAGCCACATACCAAGAATTGTGCTTTGCCCACTTGACAGTCTCTTCACTGGATATTAGTTCGAGTTTGTTCATCTCAGACATTCCTCCTCAGAAACACATATTTGTCTCATGGCCTATCCCGCATATGGCGATGTCGTGCGCCGCTCGGCCTCCAGCATTGTCACTGACGCCCGATGCTGTATGTGTTATGACCTCCTCGATCGCTTAAGGGCCGGTTCACCGCGATGGCGGGATCGAAAGCTCAAGCCGACATCCCCTTCGAATCTTTCTGCATGGTCTTGAGCTCTTGGCTCAGGTCACGGCGATCAGAAATACGCCGAGCCTTGAACTCTGTCCGCTCCAGCGATCCGGCAGGCACGATCTCGACTGCGGCCCTGAGACCGAGTTTCTTCTTCAGCTGGCTGAGGACAGCCTGTTGGAGATCGGTTTCCGAGCACGCCGCCACCGCTTCCACCCGCACCATCAGCTCGTCCATGGCGTGTTCCCGGACGACCTCCACCCGGAACTCGCCGTCGCAGCCGGCGGCCCGGATCGCCTCCTCGATGGCAGCCGGGTAGACGTTTTCCCCTCTAATCACAAGCATGTCGTCGGCTCGACCGAAGATGCCGTCGGGGAGCCGTCGGTACGTCCGTCCGCAGACGCACGGCTCGCTCGTGTACCTGGACAGGTCCCCCGACCAGAGACGGATCATTGGCTGCGACTCACGCTCGAGGTGCGTGTACACCAGAACACCCACCTCGCCGGGGGCCACTGGCTCCTCCGTCACAGGGTTCAGGAGCTCCTGGTAGACGATGTCGTCCCAGAGGTGCATCCCGGTGCGCTCGTCGCATTCGGCGTTGGTCATCCACGGGGACATCTCGGCCATCGACCCCATGTCGATGCACGCGCCGCCGAAAGTTCTTTCGATCAAGCGCTTGGTCGCGGGGATTCCAGCCCCAGGCTCCCCTGAAAATAACAGGACGCGGATCCCGAAGTCAACCGGGTCGTAGCCCGCCTCCCGGGCTACCTCGGCGATCCGCAGGGCGTAGGAAGGCGTGCCGTAGAACGCGGTCGGCCGCATCTGCGCCAGCCACTCCACCGCTTGCTGGGTCTGGCCCGGAACTCCCGCTCCGAACGGGAAGCAGGTGGCACCCAACCGCTCCCCGCCGATGAGCGCTCCCCAGCCGCCCCAATACAAGCCGAAGAACGACCCGAGGAAGATCGTGTCGGACGGCCGGATGTGCGCCGCCCACATGATGCGGGCGTGCGCCGAGGCGATCCGATGCCAGTCGTCACGGCTCACGCCGAAGGCAGTGGGCCTCCCGGTGGTTCCTGAGGTGCCATGGACCCGCAGCACGTCGCTTCGGGGGACGCACAGGTAGCGTCCGAACGGTGGGTGCTCCGCCTGCTCGATCCGCAGTTCCTGCTTCCGCACAACCGGGATCCGCCGGAGGTCGTCGAGCGACGAGATCTTGCCCGGATCCACGCCGGCCGCGTCCCATCGTTCCCGATAGAAGTCTGACTTCTTGTAGCAGTAACCGAGCTGAGCCTTGAGCTTGCCGACAATGAGTCGAGTCCGATCGGCCGGATCCATTGTCTCGACCGTTTGGTTCCAATAACGGCTGTCGCCCGGAGGGGCCGCGTCGCCGCCAGACGACGAAGGCCACTCGTCAGACGGCGTGAAGGTCACGGTGCCCCCCTCCGGTCGGTGCGTTGGTCAGACCAAACTCGCCGTGCAATCTGGCACAGGTGCCTCGTGATGTCAAACGACCCGGCACCCCGTCAAGCCCGCACTCGGCGCGTCGACAGGAACCCACCGAAAGCCACCGCGTACCAGAGCAGTACGAGGATCACCCAGTCCATCCACACCAGCGGCGAACCGCCGTAGTTGCCCTTGATGGCGGCGAAGTGCAGCACTTTGGTGGCCAGGACCCTCATGAAGATGACGTAGGTGCCCACCGACAGGACGGTCACAATGGCGGTGCGGGCCAAGCGGTTCAACGCGGGGCCCAGCGACTTGGGCGGGGCGCCCCACACCAGTCCCCACGTCAGGCTCCAGAGCGAGAAGCACACGCCGAGCTGGGCCGCCTCGATGCCCAGGGCGAACGTGGGCATGCTCTTTATGTCGGCGGGCACGACGGCCTTGACGATGGCCTTGAAGATGACGAACAGCACGTAGCCGCCGCCCATGCTCGCCACCAATGCGCCCAAGGCGCGCAGGTGACGGTTCTGGATCACCGACCAGGGCCAGTTCTCCCACAGCATGGCGGCGAGAAGCAGGACGACGATCGAGGAGTAAACCCACCCGGTGGCGGTCGGAAGCGACACCGGCGCGTCCTTGGCCAGCGCCGCGCTGAAGTTCGGATAGATCAGTACGACGGTGCCGACCAGGGTGATGAAGGCCGCCAGGAAGAACTGCGCCACCCCTGCAGTGGGCTGGGCGAGCGCTTCGAACGGGTAGCCGCCCCAACTGGCGGCCGCCAGGGCGTACGCGTAGAACCCGATGAGCACCACGAACGCTGCCGCCGTGAACCCGGCGCCGCCCTTGGCGGCGTGGGAGAACGTCCGATCCCAGGACCCGACGACGAAGGTGAAGAGCCAGACGGCGAAGAAGCCCAGCGCCACATCGAATCCGACCTGGGCGGCGCCTGCCAGTGGCTGTGAGAGCTTGGTGAACGGCCAGTTGGCGAACGTGAAGCCGGTGAAGATGAACGCCAGGATCGCCCAGAAGAGCAGGGCGCCAACCGCCGCCTGAGAGGCACCGACGGGACTCCAGTTAGGATCGGCCAGGAGCCACCATGTGAGCAAGGACACGATCCAGATGCCCACGGTGATCACGACGGGGGTCGCCGCCCCCCACCGAGGCGCCGGCGGGGCCGCCTCCACCGTGGGACCGACGTCCGTTTCGGCGTGTACGCCGTCATCTGTATGAGTCATGGTCTCGGCCGGTTCGGCCTTCCCCCTCACGGTGCCAGGCTGGCAAGACGCCCGGCGAAGACCGGGTGAGCGCTGGTGACGCTATGCCTGCACCGGCATCTTGAGTTTGGTCTGGCCAAATGTCAAGTAGCGAGTTGACTCACGTAATAGGTCCGCGTAGCAGGGGTCGTTGCGCTCTGACTCCCAATTCGTCGTGAATGGTCAAAGCGGCGAACGTCGAGATCGTCACCCGCCAGCAGGTGGGCGGCGGCCTGGTCGCCATCCTCGTCCGGGGCGACACCGG
>CAXMLU010000014.1:0-2036 GCA_964194255.1 uncultured bacterium | reverse complement strand
GCCATCGCCCTCGGGCATCCCATCGGGATGTCCGGCACCCGCTTGGCCCTCACTCTGCTGCACGAGCTCCGCCGACGGGGCGGCGGGGTCGGCGCGGCGGCCCTGTGCGGCGGCGGCGGTCAGGGCGATGCCCTGGTGGTGCGCAGCCTGTCCTAGGCGAAGGTGATCCGCACCTCGAAGTGGGGAACGCCGTCGCGCACGAAGCTGCGCGCGGAAAGATCCTGAAGCGGGCCCAGGTCCGGGGCGATCCGAGCATCGAAGGCCGCCTTGGCCTTACCGGTGAGGAGCTTCTCCAACGTGGCCCGGATCTGGCCGAAGCGCACCACGAACTGGGCGGACGTCGTGTCTGATCTGGCCGAGCCGAGGACCGTCTGATAGTCAGCGGCGGAGCCCAACGAGGACGACGCCGTGGTGGCCAACTCGGCCAGATAGGAGGGCGTGGTGGCCAGCACCAGCCGGTCGCCGAGCAGGGCGAAGGTGGGCTTGAGCTCGCTCAGCGGTCCGGTGGGGGGAATGATGACGGGACTGATGACCGCCGGGGAAGGGTCGGAGCCACCCAGGGCGGGCCTGGCTGTCGGAGCCCCCCGCCGACGCGGTTGCGGTCGCGGCTGATGCGGACGCAGAGGCCGCCGCCGAGGCCGCCGTGGGGTTGAACAGATCGATCCGGTAGGCCTTGACGCCGGCGACGGTCGTCTCCGTGAGCGTCACATTCCGCTGGCGCAGGGCCGCGACCAGGTGGTCCACGGCCGTGACCGCTTTGGCGTGATCGGAGATGGCGGTGACCAGCCCAATGCCAGGGAGGCGGGAGCCGGCCGGAGCCGGACCGGTGACCAGCACCGTCTCGCCCCCGAGCAGGCTGAGAACATCGGCATCGAGGTTCAGTCCGGTGGCGCGGTTGAATGAGTCCGTCGACTTGGCCGCCATTCCGGTGCAGCTCAACACGCCCCGAACGATGGCGCCGATGTCGAAAACGGTTCCGGCGGCCATGGTGTCGCCGGGTAGGCCCTCGGTGAGCTTGGGCTGGCCTCCCGGCGCCTTAGTGACGGTTCCATCGGCGAGCCCCTCGACCATGACCGAGGAGGGTGTGGCCCGCAGGTCGAAGGCCAGGTGCGTGGCGTTGGCGCTGTTGCCCAGTCCCAACGAGGCCAGATCGCAGTTACCGACACCGGTCAGGTTGAGGCCGCCGAGAGCGGTCGTCGCGGATTTGGCCGACTGGGTGACGAGCTTGCCTACCGCCTTCGTGTCCACCCACCCGACGGCGAGGCGGTCATTGGCCAGTTTGTTCACGACGTTGGCAAAACCGGCGGTATTGGCCAGACCTCCGTCGTTCTTCTGGGCTTGGCGGTCGAAGCGGTCGAGGATTAGCGCGTCGTCGGTGGTCTTCGCTTCATTGACTACGACGGCGAAATCCTTGACCAGCCGGTAGCGGGGGGCGTGCGCGGCTGAAGTTGCCGAACCGGCACACGTGTGGGCGGCCGCCTTGTCGAGCGCGGCTTTGGCCTTCGTCTGGTCGTTGACCTTGATCAGCAGAACGGGCGCGGGCACCTTGCCCCCCGAGAGCGGCGGGAGGACGGCGACGGCGAGCTCCGAGCCCAGCCACGGCTTCACGTCCCGCTGAAAGTCCAGACAGGCGCTCTTCACCGCTTGCTGCAGGAGATTGTCCCGGCTGATATCGAAGTTGCCGTTCACCAGCTTGCGAGCGTTGGGGAACTTCTGAGCGAGCTCAAAAAGGTCCTTCATCTGCACCAGCGACGGCTTCAGGGTGACCGAGACGTAGGCCAGCGCATCGACGGGGACGATTCCGGCCGCCCGGGACGCCTCATTCGTCTTTCCGCAGGCAGGCAGGCCTATGACCAACCCTGCCACTACCGCCGTAGCCAGCAACCGCCGCATTCTCGACTCCAAGGCTCGCCCGATCGTTTCCGTATCGGCACGATGGCGGCGTCACCTAACGATCGACGTCCCGCCGGCCCTCCAGAGCTCGCCCTAAGGTCAGTTCGTCGGCGTACTCCAGGTCGCCGCCGACGGGCAGGCCG
>CAXMLU010000013.1:0-5768 GCA_964194255.1 uncultured bacterium | reverse complement strand
ACGTGCTGTTCATCGACGAGATCCACCGGCTTGGCCGGGCGGTGGAGGAGATTCTCTATCCGGCCATGGAGGACTTCCAGCTCGACATCGTGCTCGGAAAGGGCCCGGCCGCCCGGTCCATCAGGCTCGACCTACCCCGGTTCACCCTGGTGGGGGCCACCACCCGGACGGGACTGATCACCGGTCCGCTGCGGGACCGCTTCGGCTTCGTGGCCCGGCTGGACTACTACGACCCGGCCGACCTCGAGGCGATCCTCGCTCGGTCGGCCCGGATTCTCGGGGTACGGATGGACCCGGCGGGCGGAACCGAGATCGCCCGGCGCTCGCGGGGGACGCCCCGGATCGCCAACCGGTTGCTCAAACGGGTACGTGACGTGGCCGAGGTCCGAGGGGACGGCGCCGTGACCCTGGCCATGGCCCGGGCGGGCCTGACCCTGTTCGGGGTCGACGAGCTGGGCCTCGACAAGGTGGACCGGGCCATCCTGGGAGCGCTGTGCGAGCGATTCGGGGGAGGTCCGGTCGGCCTGTCCACCCTGGCCGTTAGCGTGGGCGAGGAGCGCGAGACAGTGGAAGAGGTCTACGAGCCCTTCCTGCTCCAGCGAGGTCTGCTGGTGCGCACGCCGCGGGGGAGGATGGCGACATCCGGGGCCTGGCAGCACCTGGGTTTGCCGGCGCCGGCCGACGCCGGCCTCATCTCCCTGTTCGACGGCGAGGGTCCCAGCTGACCGAAGGCGGACCAGCGGCGACTTGAGCCCAACCCAGGTGGCCTCTACCTTCGGGCCTCTCGGTGACCGACTTCCTGCCATCGCCGCTGACCGTGGCCGGGTTTGACTATGACCTGCCCGAGGCGGCCATCGCCCAGATCCCGTCCCCGGAGAGATCGGCCGCCCGCCTGCTCGTGGCGACCGGCCCGCTCGGACCGACCGGCCAGGCAGGCCCGACCAGCCCGACCGGCCCGGCGCAGATCGCCCACCGCACCGTCGCCGACCTGCCCGAGCTGCTGGGCGACGGGGACGTGCTGGTGCTGAACGACACCCGGGTGCTCCCTGCCCGCCTGCGGCTGGCCAAGGAGACCGGAGGGGCGGCGGAGGTCCTGCTCCTGGAGGAGACCGACCAGCCCGACCGCTGGGTGGCCCTGGTGCGCCCGGGCCGCCGTCTGCCGCCCGGCACGGTGCTTCACGGCGGCAACGGCCCGGTGGTCGCCGTCGGTGCCGATCTGGGCGAGGGTCGCCGGCTGGTGACGCTGTTGACCGGCGACGTCGCGGCTTCCGGCGGCGAGATCGCCATGCCGCCCTACATCCGGTCGCCGGAGGGCATCGATCCCGAGCGCTACCAGACGGTGTACTCCCGCCGGCAGGGGTCGGTGGCCGCGCCCACCGCGGGGCTGCACCTCACCGGCGACGTGCTGGACGGATGCAGGCGCCAGGGCGTGGTGGTGGCGACGGTCGATCTGGCCGTTGGCCTCGACACCTTCCGGCCCATGACGGGTGCGCTGGTGGAGGACCACGTGATGCACTCGGAGCGTTACTCGGTCCCGGCCGAGACGGTGGACGCCTGCCGGCAGGCCCGGCGGGTAGTGGCGGTGGGGACGACCACGGTGCGAGCGCTGGAGGCGGCGGCGGCCACGGGCGAACGAGAGGGCAGGACCGATCTGTTCATCCGGCCGGGCTTCCCGTTCCGGGTGGTGGACGTGCTGCTCACCAACTTCCACCTGCCCCGCTCCACCCTGCTGGTGATGCTGGCCGCCTTCTGCGGGGAGCGGTGGCGCGACCTGTACCGGACGGCGCTGGACGAGGGCTACCGGTTCCTGTCGTTCGGTGACGCCATGCTGGTTGGCCGAGCATGACTTTGGGAAAGGGTCCGCTCCACTTGCAGGTGGTGGCCCGCTGCCGCTTGGCGCGGACCGGATTGGTGTCGACGCCACGCGGTTCGTATCGCACGCCGGCGTTCATGCCGGTTGGGACCCGAGGCAGTGTGCGGACGCTGTCGGCCACCGACCTGTCGGACCTGGGGGTCAGCGTCATGCTGGCCAACACCTACCACCTGATGTTGCGCCCGGGCGCCGACGTCGTCGCCGAGCTCGGCGGTCTGCACCGCTTCATGGGCTGGCGTGGCCACGTGCTCACCGATTCCGGCGGCTTCCAGGTCTTCTCTCTCACGCCGGCGGTGGACGACGACGGGGTGACGTTCCGGTCCAGCTACGACGGCTCGTCGCACCGGTTGACCCCCGAGAGCGCGGTCGCCATCCAGGAACAGCTCGGTGCCGACATCCAAATGGTTCTCGACATCTGCCCTCCGCTCCCGTCGCCGCCCGAGGTCATCCGTGTCGCGGTGGAGCGCACGGCCGCATGGGCGGCCCGAGCCCGCGCCGTTCACCGCCGGGAAGGCCAGGCCCTATTCGGAATCGTCCAGGGCGGCACGGACTCGGCGTTGCGGGCCGAGAGCGCACGGCGCACGGTGGAGATCGGCTTTGACGGCTTCGGCATCGGCGGGCTGTCGGTGGGGGAGTCACGAGCGGAGATGCTCGAGGCGTTGGCGGCTGCCACCGCCGAACTCCCCGACGACAAGCCCAGGTACCTCATGGGCGTGGGCGATCCCATCGCACTGGTGGAAGCGGTCGCTCTCGGCGTTGATCAGTTCGACTGTGTGCTGCCGACCCGCCTGGCCCGACACGGGTCGGTGCTGACCTCGACGGGCCGGCTTCACCTGCGTAACGCCAGCTACCTCCGTGACAGCGGGCCGCTCGACCCGACCTGCCCTTGCGCCGTGTGCGAGCACTGGAGTCGGGCGTACTTGCGCCACCTGTTGTTGGTCGGAGAGCCCTCCGCAGCGCGGCTTTTGACCCTGCACAACCTGGCGTGGCTGCACGCCTTCGTGGCAAGCATCGGGGAGGCGGTGAGCGATGGAACGCTCGATCGACTCCGGGCTGACACGGCTGCCGCGTGGAGTTGAGCTATCGTGGCCCGCTCCCCGCACGGCGGGGGGCGTCTTCGCGTATGAACTTCATCCCCTTCCTGATCCTCATCCCCCTGATGTACCTGCTGCTCATCCGCCCGCAGCAGCGCCGGGTGGCTCAGGCTCGCGCCCTCAGTGACTCCCTGCACGAGGGCGACAAGGTCATCACGGCCGGGGGGATGGTGGGCACGATCGAGGCGATGAACGACCTCACTGTCTCGCTGCGCGTCGCCCCGGATATGGTCCTCACGTTCATCCGCCCTGCGGTCACCCGCCGGTACGAGGAGCCGGCTTCGCCGTCGACGCCCATCCCGGACGCGGAGGAGTAGCCGTGCGCCGCTCGTTGGTCATCAGCTTGGTCGGCGTCATCGGCGTGGCCATCATCTTTCTCCTCTACACGGTGGCCGTGGGCAACAAGCCGCTGCTCGGCTTGGACCTGCAGGGTGGGGCATCGGTGGTCCTTCGGCCTCAGGGCAAATTTGATACGGGCAGCCTCAACACGGCGGCGCGTATCATCCGGGCGCGGGTGGACGGCATCGGCGTAGCCGAACCCGACATCACCCGTCAGGGCAACACCATCGTCGTCCAGCTCCCAGGCGTGAAGAACTCCCAGGAGGTCCTCTGCCTGGTGAAGCAGACCGCCGAACTGCGCTTCCGGCCCGTCCTGCGAGCCCTTCCCCCCGAGGAC
The DNA here is from genome assembly GCA_964194255.1 of uncultured bacterium. Classification (GTDB taxonomy): domain Bacteria; phylum Actinomycetota; class Acidimicrobiia; order Acidimicrobiales; family CAXMLU01; genus CAXMLU01. The sequence continues at coordinate 2,125 of CAXMLU010000013.1, read as the reverse complement.
CCGAAGACGGCGAGCGCTCAGGCGTCGGCATCCCTGGCGTCGGCCAACCTGTGCAGCAAGGCCGCCACGCCGGCACCGACGACGCCATCCACGCAGCCGGGCGAGACGACGACCACGCTGGCGGCCCAGGCCACCACCACCGCCGCGCCGACCACGACGGTTGCGCCGACCACCACGACCGCCAAGCCGGGCGCCACCGCCACTACCGCCGCGCCGACTACCACCGCCCCGGGACCGACCACGACCACGACGGCACCGTCGGCCGCCACCATTCCCACCACGACGAGGGCGCAGGACGATCCCAACCAGACGGTCGTGCTCCCGGAGCTCAACAGCGACGGCACGGTCAAGGGTCGCTATCTGCTGGGCCGGGCCGAGCTGCGCGGCGATGTGGTGGCGACGGCCAGCGCCATCCCCCCGTCGGGTCTGACCGGTGACTGGTCCGTGCAGGTGAACTTCACCGGGAGCGGGTCGGGTGCGTTCGACCGGATGGCGGCCAAGTATGTGGGCAAGCAGGTGGCCATCGTGCTCGACGGCGTGGTCAAGTCGGCCCCGACCATCCAGACGGCGCAGTTCAACGGTGTGGCGTCGATTACCGGAACCTTCACGCAGCATCAGGCCCAGGATCTGGCGCTGGTGCTGAAGTACGGCTCGTTGCCGGTCCAGCTCCAGCCTGAGACGACCCAGACCGTCTCGGCCAGCCTCGGCAAGGACTCCCTGCATGCCGGCATCCTGGCCGGTGTCATCGGCCTGGTGCTCGTGCTGCTCTACATGATCCTGTACTACCGGGCGCTCGGCCTGGTCGTTCTGCTCGGACTGATCGTCACCGGCATGCTGGACTGGTCCATCATCTCGACCCTGTCCAAGACGAGCGGCCTGGCTCTGTCGCTCGCCGGTGCCACCGGGATCATCGTGTCCGTCGGTGTAACCGTTGACTCCTACGTCGTGTATTTCGAGCGGCTCAAGGACGAGATCCGGTCGGGCAAGACGGTGCGGTCGTCGGTCGACCGCGGATTCTCCCGGGCGTACCGGACCATCGTGGCCGCCGACCTGGTGAGCTTCATTGCTGCCGCGCTGCTCTATCTCTTCTCCGTCGGGCCGGTGCGGGGCTTCGCCTTCTTCCTGGGTCTGTCGACGCTGCTGGATCTGTTCACCGCCTACTTCTTCACCCGGCCGATGGTGATCCTGCTCGGCCGTAACCGCCTCTTCACCGAGGCCCGGTGGCTGGGCGTGGCCCGGGGCCTGGCCGCGGTTGCGCCCGGGAGTCAGGCATGAGCACCGAGCACCACAGCATCTGGCATCGCCTCTATCACGGAGAGACCTCGTTCGACTTCGTCGGACGTCGCAACCGGTGGTTCGCCCTCTCTGGTGTTGTGATCCTGGTCGGCCTGGGGGCGTTGGGGTTCCGTGGCCTCAACTTCGGCATCGATTTCAAGGGCGGCACGGTGTGGGAGGTGCCGGCCAAGACGGCCGGGTCGGCGTCGGTCGCCAGCGCCAGAGACGCCCTCAAGCCTCTCGGTCTGGGGGAGGCCAAGGTGCAGGTCCTCACGCCGCAGGGCGGTGGGACCAAGTCCATCCGCGTCCAGGCCCACCTCACGGCCCCGAACGACGCCCTCCGCAACGCCAAGGTACAGCGCGTCTCCGACGCTCTGGCCAAGTTCGGCGGGGTGAACTCGAATCAGGTGACGCTGACGGACGTGGGTCCGTCGTGGGGAAGTGAGATCTCCAGTAAGGCCCTGCGCGCCCTTATTGCCTTCTTCATCGTGGTGAGCATCTACATCGTGTTCCGCTTCGAGGCGAAGATGGCCATTGCGGCCTTCGTCGCGCTTATTCACGACATCGTGGTCACGGCGGGCATCTACGCGCTTTCGGGGTTCCAGGTCACGCCGGCCACGGTGATCGCCTTCCTCACCATCCTCGGCTATTCGCTGTACGACACCATCGTGGTGTTCGACAAGGTTCAGGAGAACACGCGCGGTCTGGCGTCGACCGGCCGGCTCACCTACGGCGACACCGTCAACCTGTCCATGAACCAGGTGCTGATGCGGTCCATCAACACCAGCTTCGTGGCCATCCTGCCGATCCTGTCGGTGCTGGTCATCGGGGCGTTCGCCTTGGGTGCGAC
>CAXMLU010000012.1:0-8707 GCA_964194255.1 uncultured bacterium | reverse complement strand
TCGCGTGATCGTCGACGGCGCTGTGGTTGCTCGTCAACCGGCGAGCAGTTCTTTGCTTGTGGTTCCCACCTCCTTGTTGGTCTTGTCATCGTTGTCGGTTTCGTAGATCTTCGCCATCGAGCCCTCTGACAGGTAGCGGCGCTCGGTGACTTGCCACTCGTCGTGGACCCCCAACAAGACCGAGCCGGCGAGGCGCAGGACGCCGGCTTCGTTGGGGAAGGGCCCACCACGTTGGTGCGCCACTTGATCTGCCGGTACAGGGCCCGCCGCCGAGAACTCGGCTCGCGGCCATGACCCGCAAATTCGTCCGAGATGAGGACGGCGGTCGAGGATGGGACTGCGACGCGTACGGCGACCCGTCACTGTTGTGCACGCTCTTCGAGGCGCGTCGCCGTGGCCTGGTCAAACGACCCGGTAGCGCGTTCAAGAATCTCACCGTCGCCGGCCACCAGAAAGATCGAGACCGTTGCCTGGTCCGTGATGGCAAGGGGGCGCGTGACCGTAGCGACATCGCCGTAGACGGTCAGGGTGCGCCGACGAGCCTCCAGGTCGCGGATGGCCGCTGCCATTCCCCCGTCGATGACCGGGCGGATCGGAGCCCACCAGCGGGCCAGCACGGGCACCTCATAGAAGCGAAGAGAGGACGAGGTGGCGTGCACGTCAAGCCAAGGCACCCACGAGTCGATGATCGACTGCTGCTGTCGACGGAACGCGACGAACACCAGGTTCGCGTTACCCTCGAAAGCGTCCGGAGTCCACTGTTCCCGGCCGGTCAGGTCACGGGCCCGCAGGCGAGGAAAATGCGTCGAGCCGGTCACTGCACCGTGCCCGCTCTCGGATTACTGCGGCCGGGCCGCCCCACGTACATTGCCTCGGGGCCGGGCAGGCACTGCTCAGTCTGCACTATCGGTCCCGAGGGCGGCGGGAAACGAAAGGGCTGGTACGGGCCATGTAGTCGTCATATCCCTCCCGGCCTTTGACCAGCGAGCGCTCCAGGAGCGTGACACCGGACACGCGGCGAAGGAACACCGTCATGACCAAGGCGCCGACGAGGCCGATGGCCCCGAGGGGGGTTTCGGCGGCCACGATGGCGATCCCCCACCACCCGCAGGCGTCACCAGGCCGGCGGCGAGGGTGCCCATCCCCCGACACGTTCAGCAGCCGCCGTGAGGTGGCGTCCAAGCCGCCAGTCTCTCATCACGACAGCCCGATTCCGGACTCAGCCGCGTAGCGAACGCAGGACCGCCGATGCCGCCCGTCCGCCGCTGTAGAGCGCCCCTTGGATCGATGCCGTGTCACGGTGGTCGCCGCACACGAACAACCCTTCGCCCAGCGCCACGGGTTGCTTTGGATGCAACGGCGGGACTTGCAGGGGCTGGCCATGGGGGATGACGTCGGTGCGGAGGTGCTGCCAGTCGGCGGTGGTCGAGTCGAACCACCGACTCAGTTGTTCCTCTACGCGCCGGGTGACTCCCGGGTCGAGCCCTTGGGGTCCGGGAACGGCGGCAGCCACCAAGGCCCGGCCGGCCGGGGCGTAGGAGGGCGAGACCTCGCTCATCACGGCGACGTTCTTGGCTGGGCCGCTGGCATCGCCGTCGAGGATCAGCACAGGTCCAGCCAACGGGGCGGAAGGCATCGAGAACCAGCAACAGGCCGCAGCACGCGATCCCGGATCCAGCACGCGGTCACCCAGCAGCCGGTGGGCTGCCGGACCGTCCGTGGCCACCACGATGGCTCGGGCCCGAAGGCGTTCGCCGCCGGCGAGCAGGACCTGCGACCCCTGAACTGCCACCACCTCGGCCCCGTACTGCAACGTTCCGTCCGGGACGGTCGCGGCCATCTGGTCAGCGATGGCGCCCATACCGTGTCGCGGCACTGCCGTGGAACCCACCGCCAGCATGCGCAAGATGATGTCGAAGCGGCGGCTCGAGACCTCAAGCTGTGGGTCGAGCTGGATCCCAGCGAAGAGGGGACGCCAGAAAGACTCGATAATCCGGCCCGAAAAGCCGGCACGTTCGAGCCGCTCGGCGCTCGTCACATCGGGACGACGGAGCAGCTGACCAACGCTATGCCGGCGGACATCGACGACGAGCCGCAACACGCGCACCTTGTCGAGCAGCGTGCCTATCGGGGCGGTGAGAGTCGCCGGCAATTGCAGGGGCTGCCGTAAAGGATCGGCCACCCGGTGGAAGCGACCGCGTAGGTATACCCGTGCGCCTGCTTCGAAATACTGCAGGTCGAGTGCGTCGGCGTCGAGACGCCGGTTGATCTCGGGGTAGGCCGTAAGGAGGATCTGAAAACCGCGATCGAGCTGGAAGCCGTCAATAGTGTCGGTGCGAACGCGCCCACCGACCCCGTCGGATGCCTCCAGCACCCGGCAGTCGATGCCGGCCGCGACCAGGTCCTGGGCGCAGGCCAGCCCGGCGAGACCGGCCCCGACGATGACGACATCGCTCATGTCAACGCTCGCTCAGCTTCTCAGCCATGCACCGTGTCCGCAGGCCCGGCCTCTCGGACCTCCTGCAGGCCCTCGCTGTCCATCGCCCGGCGCTGCGAGCTCTCGCCGACCACCTTCCGGCACTCCTCAGCGTCGCGGGCGATGCCGTCCAGGAGCCCGGGAAAGACGATGCGGTGAAACGGGAGCACCGCATACCAGTAGGTGCGACCCAACAGGCCGCGGGGCCGGAATCGGGCTGTCTGGGCGAGCTCCGTGCCGCCGGCGACCGGCCGGAGGGTCCACTCCAGCCAGGCCTCGCCCGGCAGGAGCATCTCGGCGTGCAAACGGAGTGCGCGCTCCTCCTCCAGGTCCTCGACCCGCCAGAAGTCCAGCGGTTCCCCCACCGCGAGTCGGTCCGGGTGGCGGCGGCCGCGCCGGAGGCCCGGGCCGCCCGCCGCCCGGTCCAGCCAGCCGCGCATGCGCCACAAGCGTTCGCCGCTGTACCAGCCGCGCTCACCCCCCAGCTGGCATAGCGAGCGCCACGTCCGGGTCACATCTGCTCTGACCAGCCTGCAGCGGCTGTCGGTGAGCTCGGTCCCACCCGACCACGCTGGGTCGGTGGGCAGCGCCCGCCACACGGGGAACGAGGCGTCGTCGAACCACGTCGCGACCTCGCCCGGGTCGCCGCCGCCGATGGCCTGGCGGATGGCCAGGCGCAACGGCACCCGCTCGAAGGGAAACATGCGGACGGCTCGCTCATCGGTGACCACCACGGTGTTCACCAGCGAGTCCACCAGCGGCCGGGCCAGCGACGCAGGAACCGGCGTCACTAGGCCGACCCAATGCGAAGAGAGCCGGGGGGTGAGGAAGGGTACGGGGATGAGGCGCCGCCGGACCAGCCCGGCCTCCTCGGCGTAGATGGCCATCATCTCGGCGTAGGACACGACATCAGGCCCGCCGATCTCCAGGGCGCCCTCAACAGGTTCGGTGTGCTCGATGACCGCGACCAAGTAGCGCAGGACATCACGCACCGAAATGGGCTGGCAGCGGGTGCGGACCCACTTGGGCGTGACCATGACGGGAAGCACCTCGGTGAGATATCGGAGCATCTCGAAGCTGGCCGACCCGGAACCGATGACGACGGCAGCCCGCAGCTCGGCGACCGGGATAGGCCCCCGGGCCAGGATCTCCCCGACTTGGTGGCGGGTACGAAGATGATCGCTGAGCTGCACCGAGTCATCGCCCAGCCCACCCAGATAGACGATCCGGCCCACCCCGGCCTTCTCTGCGGCCCGGCGGAAATTCTCGGCGTGGTCGAGCTCCCGGGCCACCCAGTCGGTCCCCTCACCGATGCTGTGAACCAGGAACACGGCGATGTCGACGCCGGCCATGGCCTCGCCCAGATCGCCCCCGATATCGCCTTGCACGACCTCGGCGTCGGGCCGCCAGGGTGCCGGATCCAGCTTGCGCGGCGTCCGCACCAGGCAGCGCACGCTGTGACCGCGACTGAGCAGCTCAGGCACCAACCGGCCGCCGATGTACCCGGATGCCCCCGTTACCAGCATTCGCGTCCGAGCCGCGTCGGTCACGAGACCGTCGTTTCGGCGCGCCCCGTAGAGGAACGTGGCGTCAGAAGCGGGACGCCTTCTACCACACCCATGATCCGGGTTCACCCTTGAAGGGACCGACGATCCAAGACGTGACCCACCCGCCGTAGAACTCGCCGGGCTGGGCCGTCACCTGTTCGTCGCCTACGAAGCACGCATCCATCCGCTGGGCGTAGAAGGCCACGAAGCCGGCCAAGGCGGAATAGGGCTTCGCCGGGTGGTCGTACCGCCACGCCGCCCGATGCTCGCGTCCCGTCCCTACCGTCACATCCAGATAGGAGGCCTCGCCCTTCCACTCGCACCAGGAGCGATCAGCGTTCTCAGACAGCACCCCGAGCCGGATGTCGCTCGGCGGGAGGTAGTAGGCGGGCGGATGCGAAGTCTCGAGGACCCGCAACGCCCTGGCCGAATCGGCGATGACGACGCCAGCGAGGACGATCCGCACCGGCCGGAGTTCCGGCTCGACGCGGGGTGGGCGGGGATAGTCCCAGACCGATTCCCGGCCAGGTCCGGGCGAGATGCGGAGTGGTCCTGTCGAGCTGCGTCGAGATTTAGTGATAAATGAATATACCGCGACCCAAGTGCCCCGTAGACGGGATGCCCGCACGAAACGATCCGAGTTCGGTGACCCTTTCCCATTCCTCGCGTCTCGAGTCTCGAGTGGCCCGATTATGTTCAATCGGTTCAGCACGGCGCTCCTCGCTGCGGCTTGCTCGGAGCGGTGGCCCTCGGCACGCCGGCGTCGGCCGCGACCAGCGCCACGACACAGTATACGTGGTGCACGGCATCCCGGGCGTAACCGTCGGCCTCTACGTCAACGGCAAAGACACTCTGCCGACTTCATGCCCGGCACCGTGGCCGGCCCGCTCACCCTCCGGCCGCCACCTATGACATCAAGGTGTCGCGGCCGGCGCCAACCCCGCATCGACGACGCCGGTCATCAACCGCCACAGTCGCCCTACCCGCCGGGGCCAACGCCAGCCTCGTGATCCACCTCGCCGCGTCGGGCCACCCGGTGGTGACGACCTTCGTGAACGACACCTCGGCCGCGCCCGCCGGGCAACGGTCGCCTGATCGTCCGCCGGACGGCGGCGGCGCCGGCCGTCGACGTGCTGGCCAACGCCAAGGCTGCCCTCACCGGCCTCAGGAATCCGAACGACGCCAAGGCTGACCTGCCGGCCGCGACCTACAGCGCCGAGGTCGTCGCGGCCGGGACCTCCGGGCCTGCGCTCATCGGCCCGGCGCGGGATCGCAGCGATCCTGTACAGGGTGAGTGGGGCCCGCCAACGTGTCTCCCGCCCCATCGTCCGCCATGTGGCCGCCGCACCTGGCGTCGACGTCTACGCCGGACTAGCCAAGGTCATCTCGGACCTCACCATCCTCATCGGGCCACCCTGGTGGTCGGCGCCGGCCGGGTGTCGGTGAAAGTGAACGTGGCTGGGACCTTCACCACGGTCCTGGGTCCGCGACCCTGAATCTTGGGGCTTCGACCACAACGGTCGACGACGCGATCGGCAGCGCCTCGCACTCGCCCTGACGGTAGCCGTCCGGACCTACTGATCCCACCCCGGCTCCTCCGGCCGGCGTCGCGCCGGCTGGAAGAGACCCACACGATGACCACGGGGCGTGGTGATGTCCACCCGTCCGGTCCGCCGGCCGCCGACTTCAGTTCCCCTTACCCGAGTGTCCGTAGACTTCGGAAAGGGACTCCGCCACGGGGCCGTAGGTTGTGGCCGTGGAAACAATCTGGGTGCTTGGCGACCAGCTCAACCGACGGCTCGGTCCGCTACGAGACGCGGTACCCGGCGTGGCGAGGGTCCTGATGGTCGAGAGCGCAGCCAAGTTGTCATCCAAGCGGTGGCATCGCCAGCGGGCCCACCTAGTAATTAGCGCGATGCGGAGATTCGAAGGCCAACTGCGGTGCGAGGGGTTTGAGGTCGACTACCGGCGCGCGACAAGCCTGGCGGAAGGATTCCGAGCCCATCTGGCCGAGCACGAGCCGTCGCGGGTTGTGGCGATGGAGCCGGCGTCCTTCGACGGGTTGGCGTTGTTGGCCCGGTTGGGGGTCGAGACGGTCCGGTCGGACCAGTTCCTGTGCCATTACGACGAGTTCGCTGACTGGGCGGCGACACGTCGCTCGGTGAAGATGGAGGACTTCTACCGGTGGCAACGCGCCCGCCTCGGATATCTGATGGACGGCCCCGACCCAGCCGGTGGCCGCTGGAACTTCGATGCCGACAACCGTGAGCGTCCGCCCAGAGACGGACGAGCCTGGCCCCAACCGCTCCAAACGCCCCTCGACGACCTCGACCGCGCCGTGCTGGCCGATCTCCCCGCCACCTGCTGGGGCGATGACCCCGACGGCACATGGGCGACATCGCGCGGCGAGGCCCTCCGACGCCTCACGCACGCGATCGAGGTGGTGCTACCGATCTTCGGGCCACACGAGGACGCCATGTTGTCGACCAGCTGGCACTTGGCCCACACTCTGTTGAGCTCGTCGCTCAACCTCGGCCTGCTGCTGCCCGGAGAGGTGTGCGACGCGGTCGAGGCCGCCTACCGCCGTGGCGATGTGCCGATCGCGTCGGCGGAAGGGCTCATCCGCCAGGTCATCGGATGGCGCGAGTACGTGTGGGGCCGATATTGGCAGTGGATGCCCGAGTACCGCGGCATGAACGAGCTCAATGCGCACCGACCACTCCCACCGGTCTTCGGCGGTGCGCCGACGGAGATGCGCTGTGTGGGGAAGGTGATCGAAGACGTATCGGCTCATGGGTGGACCCATCACATCCAGCGCCTGATGATCCTCGGCAACCTGGCGCTGTTGGCCGGCGTCGACCCGTGGGAGCTCACCGAGTGGATGTGGTCGGGGTTCGTGGACGGGGCCGAGTGGGTGATGCTGCCGAACGTGATCGGCATGGCACTCCACGCCGACGGCGGCCACATGGCGACCAAGCCCTACGCGGCGGGCGGCGCGTACATCGACAAGATGAGCGACTACTGCAGGGCGTGCCGCTACGACCGGCGCCAACGCGTCGGTCCCGACGCGTGCCCGTTCACCTCGCTCTACTGGGCGTTCCTCGACCGGCACCGGGGCCGTTTCGAACGCAACCCCCGGGTCGTCCAGCAGGTGCGCGCCGCGCAACGTCTCGCCGACCTCGACGAGGTCAGGAACCGAGCGGCCGAGGTGCTGATGGCCCTCGACGCCGGGGCCCTGTGACACGGCGGCGGCGGGTCGTAGTGATCGGCGCCGGCGTCGCCGGGCTCACCCCCGCGAGATGCTCCTTGAAGCGACCGGAGCCTGCTAGCGCCACCCCACGACGGCGGTGAGCTGGCTGGCTCATGGCACGATCCAATTTCGGACCAGTTGTCTCTCACCCACCCGCCGCAGGGGCGTCGTCCCCGAAGCTTTCATGCATCATCTGCCCAAATGCGGGATCGGACATCTTCTCCCCGACTGCGGCCAGCGATCTGATTCTCAACCTCATAGCTCCTCACGACCCGCACCGGCGACGAACTCGTGAGCAACATCGTGCGAGGTTCTGAGCGGGCCCGTTCGCTATCGCGTCAGGTCGCGTGGGTGGCCGCCACCCCGAGCGGCGCGGCCTTGTTGCCGGGGCCGCTCGCGCCCGACGACGCCGAGCTCCCCTTCTCGGGTCGCACCAACGCCTTCGATCAGCTCCAACACGCGTGGAAGAGCGTCGTGACGAACGAGCCCGCATCGTGATTATCGCGGTCGAGCCGGGCGTCGGTAAGACACGTCTCCTCTCCGAGCTCGCCCGCGCGGTTCAGGTGGAGGGCGCGTTGGTTGCTCGGTCGCGCCGACGAAAACGTGGGCGCACCGTACGGGCCTTGGCGGGAAGCACTCCGTAGCCTGGTTCGTGCCACTTCGGACGACGTGATCGCTGCGCACGTCACTGAGTTCGGTGGCGAGTTGACTCGCGTTGTTCCGGAGTTCGCCAGCCGCGTCGACGGGATCGCCGCACAGCTCCCCGGTGTGCTCCGAACCCACTGGATGTAGACTCCCCGTCTTGTCGCGCTATGTCGAGAAGTTCCGCGCATGAGCGCGCACGCCGGCCAGATTATGTCCCGGCTCTCAGGACTCATCGACGGCCAGCGGGATAGGGTCGTTGCTGCGACAAAGGGTCTGTTCTCACACGGCGACTACTTACTCTCAGGCACGCTCGACTACCAAGGCGATCGGGGACTCTTCGGCCCCGATTCGATGACATGGCCGGTCGTTGGAGACACCGCGGTGTTCATCGGCGGCATTCGGGCCCTCCTCGTCCAGGCCGCGCACCCCGAGGTCGCGACGGGCGTTGCGGAGCACTCGCGCTACCGCGAGGACCCGTTGGGCCGCCTGACCCGCACGTCGGCGTATGTCACGGCAACGTCGTTCGGCGCCATGCCGGAGGTGGAACGAGCGGTAGCACTGGTCCGCACCCGACACCGCCCGGTCGTCGGCCAGTCGGCTCGAGGCAAGCCATACGACGCATCGGATCCCGCACTGGCCGCGTGGGTGCACAACTCACTCACCGACTCCTTCCTCACCGCGTTTCGCGAATACGGCGCAAACCCGTGCTCCGAGTCGGACGCGGACCGCTATGTGGCCGAGCAGGCCCGGGTGGGCGCGCTCCTCGGTGCTGATCCGCTGCCGGCTACC
>CAXMLU010000011.1:0-1661 GCA_964194255.1 uncultured bacterium | reverse complement strand
GACGACTTCGGCACCGGCTACTCCTCCCTTTCCCGGCTGAGGCGACTGCCCGTGGACGAGGTCAAGATCGACAAGTCCTTTGTCTTCAACATGGTCAACGACGCCAGCGACGAGGCCATCGTCCGCTCCACCATCGACCTGGCTCGCAACTTGGGCCTGCGGGCCGTGGCCGAAGGGGTCGAGGACTGGGGCACATGGGACCGGTTGGCCCGCCTCGGCTGTGCCGCCGCCCAGGGCTACCTCCTGTCACCGGCGCTCCCCGCGGCGGAGTTCGAGGAATGGTTGTTGACGTGGAACCGCCGGCCCTTCCGGCCCCGCCTGGTCAATGCCCGGTTCGGGGTCCGCGAGGAGGACCTCCAGCCGTCCCGCCTGCCCGTCCACCCCGTGGTCGGCGGCTAGCAGCCCAGTCGCCCGGATCGGCGAATACACCAGGCATACACCGCGCGAACCCGGTTGCACCGACACCGCGTTGTCGACGCAATGCGGTGCCCAACGGGTGGCCGGGGCGCTCGCCGTCGACAACTCCCAGCCACGCCACGTCGACAACGACCTGTCGACGCTACGTGGCGCCAGACAGCACTCGAGGTATGTCGACGGCATTCTGGGTATGCCGACGGCCGCCGGCGAACCGGCGGCCGTGAGTGGTGGGCCGGTGCCCGATCGGTCGGTTACAAGGCGACGACGCTGGCGGGGGCAGCGGGGCCGTTGATACGAGCCCGGTAATCAGAGCTGGACGCAATCGCCGCGTAGTAGGCGGCCTTGCGGCGGGCCACCCGCGGGCTGCGGTGCTCCTCGGAAACCACGTCCTCAGGCTCCAGCTGCGAGTTCATCCCGTCCCGGAGCAGGGCGAGCGCCTCCGCCCGCATCTGCGAGATCCGTGACTCGCTAACACCCAACTCGTCGGCCAGGTGCTGCATCGAGCGCTCTTCGAAGAAGTAGCCGATGACGACATGCCGCAGGCGCTCCGGCAGGGAGGTCACGGCGTCGATGAGATAGGAACGGCGCTCGCGTTCTAGGATGACCACGTCTGGGCTGTGCGTGTTGGATGGCATCAGCTTGTCGGCATCGCCCTGCGCCAGGACGGAGTCGTAGTTGAGAACGACCGCCCGGTGAACGTCTTCGGTCACGGCCTGGACGGCGCGCTGTTCGACGCCGAGGTGGTTGGCCAGTTCGGTGCGACTCGGCGCCCGTCCCAGGAGATTGGTGAGGTGCTCCGAGGCCGATGACATCTGGCGGGCCTTGAAGCGCACCGACCGGCTGGCCCAGTCGCGGTCCCGAAGCTCATCGAGAAGAGCACCGCGGATCCGTGTCGCCGCATAGCGGTCAAAGGCGATCCCGCGTTCGGGGTCGTAGCTTCGGGCGGCCTGAGCCAGCCCGGCCATCGCCGCCGAAATCAGGTCATCCCGCGAGACGTGGCGGGGTATCCGGTTGGCCATGTCACAGACCGCGTAGTGCACGAGGGGAAGGTGGTCCCGAACCAGGATTTCCTCGATCGCCCTCTGATCGGCCGTTACGGTCTTGGTTTTTGTCGCGCTCGACCCAGTCACGTTCGTTCCCCTCGCCATCGTGCCCCTCATGTGGATGCGCCCGACCTGGCCCTTCACCAGAGGCCTTAGAGGCTTCGACCGGATTGCGCCGGCTCTGGATCGGCCGCGCGGGGG
>CAXMLU010000010.1:0-5537 GCA_964194255.1 uncultured bacterium | reverse complement strand
GCCAAGCTGAGGCGGTGCGGGCACGGAGTGGGCGGGCGCGTAGCCACCGGCGTGTGCGGTGGTGTTGGCATAGGCCAGCCCACCGCTCAGCCCGATCGCCAGCAGCGCGCCGAACACGGGGGCGGCCACCCGGCGGAAGGTGCGTGTGGATGTCGACATGGGGGATGTCCTCCGATTCGCGAGCACGGCACGTGCTCATCAGCAGGATCTGACAGGTGCCGTCCGTTCGGAGCGAAGACCGAACAACTCCGAACAGATGTGGGAACAGTTGTGGGATCATTTGCCGCTGATTCAGCCGCTGCACCGGGAGTGGAGGTGGGTGATGGCGACTCCCGAACTCGAGCTCGCCCAGGCGCTTCGGCAAGCAAGGCAGACACAGGGCCTTTCGCTACGCGAGCTGGCCCGGCGCCTTCACCGCTCCCATAGCAACCTCTGGGACTACGAGCGCGGTCACCGTGTGGCCACCCGAGAGATCGTGCAGGACTACGAGCGCGTTCTCCGGCTGCCGCTGCGCAGCTTGCTGAACCTGTGGCAGGCCGCCGAAGACGCGGCGGGCGAGGCACGGAAGGGCCGGCGCAGCGACGAGCACGACCGGGCCATGCCGTCGGGCACAGTGACGTTCCTCCTGACCGACATCGTGGGATCGACGCGTCTGTGGGAGGCGCACCCCCTGGAGATGGAGCAGGCACTCGAAACCCACGACAAGATCATCGAGACGGCAGTGACCAGAGCGGGCGGCTCTCTCCTGAAGATGCGCGGCGAAGGCGACAGCACGTTCAGCGTCTTCTCGCGTGCTACGGACGCACTGACCGGCGCCACCGACGCGCAGAACAATCTGGGGGCCGAGGTCTGGCCGTCGGGGTTGCAACCGGCCGTGCGCATGGCGCTTCATACGGGCGAGCCGATCGAGCGCGCCGGTGACTTCTACGGCTCGACCGTGAACCGCGCCGCCCGCTTGCGGTCACTCGCCAAAGGTGGCCAGATCGTCGTCTCCGGCTCGACCACCGCGCTCCTCGGCCATCGCGTGCCCGCCCCCTGGATATTGGCGGACCTCGGCGAACACCGACTCGACGGCTTCGACCACCCAGAACATGTCTGGGCGCTCGAGCTCGAGTCCGCCCGGGGGGTGGTGACGACCGTGCCTGCCGTCACCGAACCGGCCACGCCGCGAAGGCCACCGGCGGCTCGCCGGGTGGTGACCGGACGGCGACGTGAGTTGGCGACGCTGCAGCGATGGGTGGCCGAGATGTACGGGGGCCGGCCGCGGGCCGTGCTCATCGGCGGCGATGCAGGAATCGGCAAGTCCACGATTGCCGCCGAGTGCTGTCGCCTGGCCGAGGGGCGCGGCGCGACGGTGCTGGCGGGCCGTTGTCATCAGGATGTCAGCGTCCCCTACTTGCCCTGGGCCAGCGCCCTCATGCCCTTGTCCGACGATTCGGGACCGGTGATGCGCGGCGACCGGGATCTGGGGCCTCTGCTCTCCCTCCTGCAGGCCGAGCCGGAGTCGCGACCCGAGCTGGCTCTCTACGTCGCCCTGGTGCGCACCCTGCTCGCCGCCGCTCGCAGCCGCCCGACCCTCGTGCTGCTCGAGGACGTGCAATGGGCTGACCAGGCGTCGCTGAACCTGCTCACCCACGCCGTGGCCGCACTCTCCCACGAGGGAACGCAGCAGCCGACGACGCTCATGTTCGTGCTCACGTATCGGACGCCGATCGTCGAGGATCGGGTCGAGCGCACCCTGGCCCGCTACCGCGTCGAACCGGTGTGCGCCGAAATCAACCTGGAGGGCTTGGACCCTCTTGCACTCAACGAAGTCCTGGCCGAATGCGGGCCCTTTCCGCCGTCACCCGCACTTCTCCAGGACATCGCCGATGCCAGCGGGGGCAATCCCCTGCTAGCGACCAGCTTGCTGCGCCGGCTGTGGCATGACGGTCACCTGACCGTCGAGCGCGGCCGCCTGACCGGCCGGTCCGATGGCGATGCGGTGGTGCCTCGCCGAGCGGACCTCCAACACGAGCTGCGGGCGCGCGTCGACGACGTCAGCGGGCCGTGCCGGCAGTTGCTCGAGACCGCCAGCGTGCTCGGTGATGGCCGGCCGCTCGCCGAACTCGTCGCGCTGAGCGGCGCCACCCAAGAAGACGTCGAGCCGCTGATCGATGAGGCCATTGCCGCCCAACTTCTCTCGGACGACGGCGAGTGTTACCGCTTCGAGCACCCGCAGGTGCGAGCGGTGTGCGCCGCGACGCTCAGTCAACGGCGTCGGCAGCAGTTGCACCATCGCATCGCCCTGGCCCTGATCGACCGCCACGGCGAGCGCGCCGCCGGTGTCGCCCCGACGATCGCCTATCACCTGGCACGCAGCGGAAAGGACGCGGCGGACGACCTGCTGGCATCGTACGGCGTGCTGGCGGGAGACCAGGCATTCGCGATGGCGGCGTACGGCGATGCTGCGTCCTATTACGAAGCGGCGCTGACCGCAGGCGCGGCGCAGTCCGATCCGGCCCGGTTGTGCCGACTCCATCACCAGGCCGGCACGGCCCACTTCCGCAACCACGACATCCCCGCCGCCGTCGCCCAGGAGGAGCAGGCGCTGGCGCTGGCGGAGAGCCTCGGCGACCTCGAACTGTGGGGCCACGCCGCGGTCACGCTCGGCAAGTGCCGGGTCGCCCACGGCGCCCCCCTCGGCAGTCCGCTGGCCGACCTGGCCCCGCTCCACCGGTTCCTCGAGGCGGCCGGCCCGCGCCTACCCCATGTCCGAGCCGAGGTGCTCGCCGAGATGGCCGAGGCCCACTACGTCGCCCTCGACTTCGAGTCCGGCCTGCGAGTCGCCAACCAGGCCCGGGCCCTGGTGCGACAGGACGGCGTCGATGGCGCCGGCTGCAGCGTCGAGGCGGCGACCGGCCTCCAGTATCTGGCGATGCTTGACATCGACGAAGCCGAGGCGTGCTTCGGGCGCAGCGCGACCCACGCCCGGCGGTTGGGCGACCATTGGATGGAGGCGTGGGGCGTCAGTCGCTTGCCGCTCGTGCACTGGATGCGAGGCGACCTGGTGCGGGCGGAGCAGGGGGCCAAGACGGCGTGCGCGCTGGCCAGTGCCAATCAGGACTTCGCCGAGCACTCGCTCGCCTCGGCGTGCTGGGCCGGTCTCGCCGCCAGCTGTGGGCGCTTCGAAGAAGCGGAGGAGCACGCCGCCCAGGCCCACCTGATGCAGCTCCGGTCGGACTACTCCTTCTCGCCGATGCTCTATTGCCTGGCTCTCGCCCACGCCCGGACGTGCCGTGGCGACCGAGAAGGCGCGCGCCAGGCCATCGACCAGTGGCGTGAGGTCGGCGGACGCGGTCTCGGCCGTTGGCTCGTGCTCATCGACGCCCTCATCGGCGGTCCGGATGAGGTCGCGCCGGCTCTCGCCGCCCGCCCGTGGGGCGCCGCCGGGCTCGACGGACCCAACCTCTTCACGCTGCCACTCACCGGCGCGGCCGTCGAAGTCGCCGACGCCATCGACGACATCCCTCGGCTCCAGGCGGCGGCCGGGGTCTTGGCGGCGGCCGAGCGCCGGAGAATCCGGTGGTCGGCAGGCTGGCCGCATTTCATCCCGAGGCTCAGCGGGGTGATCGCCCTCCGCCTCGGTAGGCTCGACGAGTCCGTTCGTCGCCTGGAGGAGGCGAGGGTACTGGCCGAAGGCATGGGGTCGATGACGGAGGACGCTCGGAGCCGGTTGGACCTGGCCCGCGCCCTCGTGGCGCGTGACGGCGCCGGTGACCGATCACGAGCCACGGACCTCGCCGGATCGGCGGCCGACGCCCTCGCTTCCCTCGACGTCGCCCCCCTGGCCGCCCGGGCCCGAGTGCTGTTCCGCCTCTGATCCGGGGGAACTGAGACCAACTACAAGGAGGCAGGCAATGCCGACGATGCCCTACCACCTGGAGAAGGGACCGACGCTCAGCGTCCTGGAGGACTTCCTGGCCAACCCACAACGGCTCGTCACGGCGGTGGGCCAACTGCGCGCCGGTGCGGCGCTCTCGGACATCGGCTTTCTGAACAGCGGCAGCCTGAACGCCGGGCCGAACGCCATGCTGGCCAGCCGAATCGCCTACCTGAACGAGGAATGGCTCGGCATGGAACCCGATGGTGCGGGAGGGTGGACACCGCAGGGACCTTTCGGCCCAGGGGCGGCCACCACCGGCAGCTGGAACCGCTGGTATGGCGACGCCAACGGGATTCTGCGCGTGACGTTCCTCCGGGCCGGCGAGATCGCCCTGGGTATCGATCACGGGGACCCGCTGCCCGCGTTGCCCCTGGCCCAACCCCCGAAGCCCATCCAGGTCCTCTGGAAATGCGCCCAGCCCTGGTTCGAGGGCTGGATCACGTGGCAGCCGGAGTCGGTCACGGTCATCCTGTGCACTCCGGCGACCGATGCCAAAGTCTGGACCAGTCCCGACCCCTACACAGGCAAGCCCGGCCCCGCGCCCGCTGACTTCGCACGAGACCCTGTCGTCTACCCGCCCGCCTTCGGCATGGTGGTGGTCACCCACGAGCACACCCAGAGAACGACGGTGGGCACGAACACCGCTCCCGCCACCCACGGGCAGATCAGCCATCCCCTGCACGTGTGGGAGGGCCAAGGACCCGTCATCGCCGTCAACACGGCCGAGAAGGACGGCGGCGTGCTTCATCAACGGAGGCCCTTCTAATGAACGACGACCGCGAAGACGAGACCTATCAGCTGGTTCTCGCGCAAGCCGAAGACGACATCAACGAAGGCCTGCGAACGTTCTTCGAGCCCGCCGCCGGCTTCCGTCTGGAGGACTTTGCCCAGGTCCACGTTGTCAACGGCGGCGCCTGGGTGCCGTGGACCTTCGAGGGCGTGCACAGCACCAAGAACTTCGCCGGCATCGAGCCCACCGGCCTTCCCATCACCGTGCATGGCGTCACCTTTGTCGACGTCACCAAGGATCCGGTGGAGTTCCGCCGCTACATCGACTGGATCCACGTCTGCCAGCAGCTCGGGCTGTCCGTGACCGGCCGGCCGGCCGTCGACCCCCGAACACCGGACCTGCGGTAACGACGGGCTCCGAGGCGAGGACTCACGGATCCCAACGGCTGGCTACATCCCAGGAGAAGACGACGTCGTCGGCTAGGACATGGATCGATCGGTTGGTTAGCGCGATGCCCTCCTTTATGAGGGTGGTCCCTAAGGCACCGACGGCCTCCGTGCCGCGACCGATGATGATTGGTGCTACGCCCACGATGATCCGATCGACGACGCCACTCGAGAGCATTGACGTGATGACCTTGGCGCCCCCCTCCACAAGCAGGGTCTGGACACCGGCCTCGCACAGTGCCGTCAGGGCCGAACGGAGGTCAACCCCGTCAGGCCCGCGCGGCATCACTTGAACGTCAACATGCCGCTGCCGCAACGCTTCACGACGAAAGGGCTCAGATCGCTGTGTCGTCAGAACGATCGTCGGCGCGTCGGGCTCGAGGATCTTGGCGTTTGATGGCATGCGCAGTGTGGAGTCGAGCACGACCCGAGCGGG
>CAXMLU010000009.1:0-3336 GCA_964194255.1 uncultured bacterium | reverse complement strand
GCCGATCCACAGGTTCTGGTTATAACTCGTCGGGACCGCGGCGTTGACGGTGACGGCCATAGGTGAACGCGCCCGTGTAGCGGGGGTTGTGCAGGACCTGCAGGACGCGGTGATGGCGGAGCGGGAACCAGCCGAGCGTTCCCCGGTTCGGTCCGGTCTTGATTCGCGACGGGAAGCTGAGACTTCGGCGGCGAAGGCCTTGACCGTGGCGCGGGCCGAGCCCGTCCGCTCGAACGTGGCGAACAAGTGCGTCACCGCGTCGCGCACGCCTTGGTCGGGGTCGAGCACGACCCGGCCGGCGGTGTCATAGACCAAGCCCACCGGCAGGGGCATGATCAGCTCGCCGCTGCGAGCCTTGGCCAGTTGTCCGCCCCGCAGGCGCGCCTTGAGGAGGTGGAGCTCGGCTTCAGACATCTGACCCTTCATGCCCAACAGCAACCTGTCGTTGAAGGCGCATGGGTCATAGAGGCCGTCCTCGTCGAGGATGAGCGTCTCGGTCAGGGCGCAGATCTCGAGCAGCCGGTGCCAATCGGCGTTCTTGCGGGCCAGGCGCGACACCTCCAGCCCGATGACGATGCCGGCCTTGCCCATGCCGACATCGCCCACCAGGCGCTGGAAGCCGGACCGACCCTGTGAGGTCGCCCCGGAGCGTCCGAGGTCCTCGTCGATGACCACGACCTGATCGATGGCCCATCCCAAGGCCACCGCTCGTTGGCGCAACCCGTATTGGCGATCGGTCGAGGTCGTGTTCTCCATGACCTGACGCAAGGTGCTCTGCCGCACATACAGATACGGTCTCGGCGCAGGTGGTCAGCGGTGATTTTGTCGACGGCGCGATCGCTGATCATCTACACGCCTTCCGCACAAGCCAGCGCCATGGCCGCGAGCACGCCGACGACTTCGGAGGATGGGCCCATCCCGACGGCCGCCGGCCGCGGTCCGGGCGGCGCCGGCGTGCAGGCTCGCCAGCCGCGCATCCAGGCGGCCATGCCCTTGGTCGCCAGCAGCACCTCACCGAGCCCCACTCGACCGGCACCGTGGCCGAGTGCGACGGCCCGCAACGCCTCGTAATGCTCGGCCAGGTCCTTCCCGTCGCCGGTGTCGTCGTTGCACCGGCATCAACTTTTGGGATGTTCCGAGCGGGCCAGGGCTCGCTCGACGGAACGGGGATGCACCCGCAGCCCGAACCGGGCTTCGACCCGTGCCACCAGGTCGGCGGTGCGCACCGACGGATCATCAGCCCGCGCCGCGCGAAGATCGGCCACAACCTCCTCAGTGAGCTTATGGGCCCGACGGGGGCCGGGGCGGACGGGCAACAGACCGGGCAGGCCGTCCTCGTCCAACGCGGCGGCCGCCGCATACCAGCTCGGTCGGGAGAACCCGAAGGCCTGGGCGGCACCGGCCACCGGCTCACCGTCTACCCGCACCCGGCGCACCATCTCGTACTTCACCTGGACCAGGTCCCGAGCGTCCAAGAACTCCGAGGCGGCGAAAGCGGCATCGGCGACCGCCTCGGGCCGGGTATTCAGCGCACGGGACGCCCGCAGCGACTCCTCCTTCGGATCAACCCGTCTCCTGGCCATCCTCACCTCCAGAGTTACAATGATGTAAGTCACATTATGCCGAGCCTCGTGACAGACTGTCAAGTACCCTTTCGGCAAACCCCTCTGTAATAAGGGCTCTAGTCCAATCCGCTGGCGCCGTAACGGGGTCTCGGCACCTAGCCCGGCAAAATGGGCCTTACCTAGACGGCGTAGTTCGCTTTACATGCCTCTTGGGCTTGGCGGGGCGAAGCCCATCGAGGAGGCCAGCAAGAGCAAGCAGATCCTCGATACGGAACGGCGAGCGGCCGGCGGCCACGACCACGAACGGGTCGGGCGGATCCACATCGGTCCAGCCCGCCGGCAGGCTGCGCAACTGGGGCTCCTCGCCGAAGAAGAACACTCGATCCTCGGCCCAGTTGCTCGTGCGCACGACCAGGTCGAACTCCTGGCCAGCGAGCGGATGGAACGGGTGGGTTACCCGTATTCGTTGTTGTCCACTCGTCCGATCAGGAGCAATCGACGGTTCGGTCCAAAGGGCTGGTCGAAAACCTGGTCGGATATGTGAAGTCGGATCTGATGATCCCCGAAGAGCTGTCCGTCGGCGATCTGGCTAGGGCCAACACGTTGGCGGCGGCGTGGCGTGTCGAGGTCAACGCCGCCGTGCACAGCGAGATCTGCGCGGTGCCGGCCGAGCGGCTGGCGCGGGAGGCGGAGTTGCTTCATGCGCTGCCGTCGCTGCGGCCCGCATCGGCAAGGTCGTGATCCGCAAGGTCGACCGGCTCAGCTGCACCCGGTTCGGCTCGGCCCGCTACTCGGTGCCGGTGGTCCACATCGGCCGCCAGGTCGAGGTCCGGGTGGCCGACGGCTGCGTGCAGGTGATCTTCCTGGGCGAGATCGTGGCCGAACACCTAGTTGTGGCCCTGGGCGAGGCGTCGGTCAGCGACGACCACTACGGCGGCCCCCGGGGTGCTCCGGCCCGGGCGGTGCGACCCAAGACCGCCGCTGAGAAAGGCTTCTGTGCGCTCGGCCCGGTGGCCGAGGCGTTCATCAAGGGAGCCGCGGCGCGAAGAAAAGTTCCCGGAGGAAGCGCCACCGGCCCGACAAGGACCTTGCCTTCGCCGTCCACCTCGACGGCCGTACCGTCCGGTCGTTGCAACCACACTCCGTCGGGATCGACGGCGGGTATCACCTCCGAGGCGTCGCCCAGCGGCCCAACGGAACGGAATAGACCTTCCCACGGTCATCAAAGAGGACCACATAGTTCCGGCGGGCGTAGACCATGAACGCGTGGAGTGGACTGGGTATCCCGGCAAGCCTGGCCGGGGTGACTCGGTTGGCATCGATGTCGACCAGCAGCAATCCGCTGAGCGTGGACACGATGAGCCTGCTCCCCGTGGGCGTGCTCAGGATCCGACTCATCACGGCCAGGACGGGATCGGCGGTGTGGAACGGACGGGGGTCGGGTAGGCGGTGAGGTGCCAGCCCGAAGCGGCGGCGTTGGGCGTCGAGCGCCCTGGAGGCGCGGTCGATGGCCGCCACCGTCGCCGGACCGCGCTCCCGGGGCGGCAAGCCGAAAGGTGGCGGAACGGTCGAGTACCAGGCGCGAAGGTGCTCAAGGTCGGCCTGCTGGTCGGTCACAGCGCGGTCCATTGCCGCTCGTAACCTTGGACAGGCTCGCGTCCACCAGCAGATCGGCGTGCAACTGGCCAGCGATGGTTCGCAGGCGGGCGACTTCTTCCCCGTAGAGGACGGCATCACCGGCACTGAGTTATAACCAGAACCTGTGGATCGG
>CAXMLU010000008.1:0-5922 GCA_964194255.1 uncultured bacterium | reverse complement strand
TCACGGGGGCCTCGGTCGAGGGGGGTTCTGTGGTCACGGGGGCTTCGGGTTTCGTCTGCGTCACCGGTTGGAGCAGAGGCTCGGGTTGGGAGCCGTTCGCCGGCGCCTGGGCCTGGGCCGGGGCGCTGCGCCGGGAACCTTGGCGCTTGTCGGGGGCGAGGACCATGATCATGTTCCGGCCGTCGAGCTTCGGTGCAGCTTCGACCTTGCCGATCTCGACCACCTCCTCCGCCACCCGGTCGAGGATCTTCTTGCCGAGCTCCGGATGACTCATCTCCCGGCCCCTGAACATGATGGTGATCTTGACCTTGTGGCCTTCGCCCAGGAACCTGGACACCTGGCGGGTCTTGGTGTCGAAGTCGCCCGACCCGATCTTGGGCCGGTACTTCATCTCTTTGATGCTGCTATTGGTGGTCTTGCGTCTGGACTCCTTCGCCCGCTGCGCCTCGTCGAACTTGAACTTGCCATAGTCCATGATCCGGCAGACCGGTGGATCGGCGTCGGGAGCAACCTCGACGAGATCCAGGTCACGTTGCCGAGCGATATGGAGCGCATCGGGGAGCGGCTTGATCCCGAGCTGCTTGCTGTCCACATCGACGAGACGTACCTCGCGAGCGCGGATTCGATCGTTGATCCGATGCTCGTTGGCGTTGGGTCCAGATGCTATGCGGCATCACTCCTTGCGTTCGGTGGAACCGCCCAAGACATGCCAAAGGCGGGCGTCGGAAGCAACGCCCGCCCCAAATGGCGGTCGATCGACCCGGTCGCAGCCCGGATCCGCCGGGTGGCCGGGTGGGGGCGTCGCCCCGCTTCCCGTATTCGATTGTGAGCCGTAGGGTAGCAGTGTGAGCACCCTCTGGACACCAGACGGCGAGCGGCCGGTCCGGCGGACGCCTCCTCCGCCGCCCCCCGGATCGGCCCCGCCCCCCTCAGGATCGGCGCCGCCACCCTCGGGATCTGGGCCGCCTCCCGACGACGGCGACGTCGACGAGGAGCAGCTGCGGCAGGACATGGAGACGCTGCGAAAGCAACTGGCCGAGACCCCGGCCGAGGTGGTGATCGCCAATCACGGATTCGGGTTGTTCGAGTTGGCCGCCCTCCACTTGAGTTTGCAGCCACCGCAGTTGGAACAGGCTCGGTTGGCCATCGACGCGCTCGGGGCTTTGGTCGAGGGCATGGAAGGCCGGCTCGGCGAACAGGAGACCACCTTGCGGGAGGGACTGGCGCAGCTTCGATTGGCCTTCGTCCAGATCCAGTCGGCTACCGCCCAGCCGAACTGAGGGGGACAAGCGGTCGGGCTTCCCACCGACCCTTTCCGCCGGCCGCAACCTCGAACACGACGCGCGTCCCGACTTCGATGGTCCTGCTCCCGTCGGCGATTGCGGTGCAATGGAAGGGGAACACGGTTCCGTCGTCGGCGCGCAATGTCCCCAGACCGACGGCCTCGTCGAAGGCCACGACCTCCCCCGTCTTCATCAGTGGACGATCTTGGAGAGCGGCACTTCGATGATGTCGGTGGCGCCGGCATCCTTCAGGGCGGGGATGAGAATGTTGATCTGCGATTTGGGGACGACCGACTCGACCGCATAGCCCCCTTTTCCGAACAGCTCGGACACGGTCGGCGACTTCATGGCCGGCAGGATCGAGATGACCCGGTCGAGATCGTTCTCCGCGACGTTGAGCTTGACTAGGACCTTGTCGCGCGCCTCAAGCGTCCCCGACAGCAGCGTGTGCAACTGGTTCATGGCGTGGCGCTTGGCCGGTTCGGCGGCCGCGGCCGGATTGGCGATGAGCTCTGTGTAGCTCGTCAGGATGGTGTCGACGATCCGCAAGCCGGCGGCCTTGAGCGCCCGCCCCGTCTCGGTGATCTCCACGACGGCGTCAGCGATGTCGGGGATCTTCGCCTCGGTCGCTCCGTAAGAGAGACGGATGTCCGCTTGGATGCCCCGCGACTCTAGGAAGCGGCGGGTGAGCTCCGGGTACTCCGTCGAGACCCGCAGCCCTTGCTTGAGATCCTCCACTCGCCGCGCCGGACTGTCGGCGGCCACCGCGAGCACCACCTTGATGGGGCGGGCCGTGGCCTTCGAGTAGTGCAACTCACCGAGCGACACCACATCGCTGGAGGTCTCCTCGATCCAGTCCCGGCCGGTCACGCCCAGGTCGAAGAGGCCCTCGGCGACATAACGGGGAATCTCCTGGGGCCGCAGGATACGAACGTCGCCGACCCGGGGGTCGTCGATGGTCGCCCGGTAGTCGACCTCGCTGCTCCGGGTGACGCCCAGGTCGGCCTCCTCGAACAAGTCAAGGGTGGCCCGCTCCAGCGAGCCCTTGGGCAACACGAGGCGCAGCACGGGGGGTGACGCTACCTGCTGCGGCCGCTGGAGCGGCTCGACATTTGAACGATACTTCACCCCGGTCTAGCTGGGGGGCTTGGGCAGTTGACGGAGGAGGTCGGCCATCTCGATGGCGGTGGCGGCGGACTCGAAGCCCTTGTTGCCGGCCTTGGTGCCAGCCCGCTCGATGGCTTGCTCGATGGTGTCGGTGGTGAGCACGCCGAAGATGATGGGCACGCCCGTGTCGAGCTGGGCCCGCTGGATGCCCACCGCGCACTGGCCGGCCACGTGCTCGTAGTGGCCAGTGGCGCCCCGGATGACCGCGCCGAGGCAGACGACAGCGTCGAATTCCGTGGACTCGGCCAGCCGGCGGGCGACGAGTGGCAGCTCGAACGCGCCGGGTACCCAGGCCTCGCTGATCGACGAAGGATCGACCCCGTGGCGGACCAGTCCGTCGCGGGCACCGGCCAGCAACCGGTCGGTGATCAGGTCGTTGAAGCGGCTGCAGACCAGCGCGATCCGCATACCCGCGCCGTTCAACCGGCCTTCATAGGACGTCATCGAGGCCCTCCAGAAGATGACCCATCCGCTCCCGTTTGGTGCGGAGGTAGGCGATGTTCTCCGGCGTCGGGACGGAGACGAGTGGCACCCGTTCCACCATCTCGAGGCCAAAGCCTTCGAGCCCGCCATACTTGGCCGGGTTGTTGGTCATGTACCGCATGGTCGTGATCCCGAGATCCACGAGGATCTGGGCGCCGATTCCGTACTCCCGGCTGTCGACCGGTAGGCCCAGGTCCAGGTTGGCGTCAACGGTGTCGCGTCCCTTCTCCTGCAACCCGTAGGCCCGCAGCTTGTGGGCGATACCGATGCCACGGCCCTCGTGACCACGCAGGTACACGACGACCCCAAGGCCAGCCGAAGCGATCATGGAGAGCGCCGCCTCCAGCTGATTGCCGCAGTCACAACGCCGCGATCCGAACACGTCGCCCGTCAAGCACTCGCTGTGCACCCGGACGAGTACGTCCTCCTCCCCCTGCACCGCGCCTCGGACCAGCGCGATGTGCTGCTCACCGTCGAGGACCGATTCGTAGGCGTAGCAGAGGAAGTCGCCCCACGGCGTCGGAATCTGGACGCCGTCGACAATCCGGCGAACCAGCTTCTCGCTCTGGCGGCGGTACCGGATCAGGTCGGCGATGGAGATCACCAGGAGGCCGTGGCGAGCGGCGAACGACTTGAGCTCCGGCAGTCTCGCCATCCCCATACCGTCCTCGGTGACTACCTCGCAGAGCACGCCAGCGGGGTAAAGGCCGGCCATGCGGGCCAGATCGACAGCCGCCTCGGTGTGGCCGGCCCGCTTCAGTACGCCGCCCTCGCGCGCCCGCAGCACGTGGATGTGCCCGGGCCGGGCCAGGTCCCCCGGCCGGGTCGCGGGATCGATCAGCGAACGAATGGTCCGCGCCCTATCCGCCGCCGAGATCCCCGTCGTCGTGTCATGCCGGTAGTCGACGGTGACGGTAAAGGCGGTGCGCTGCGACTCAGTGTTGTGAGCGACCATGAGGGGCAGGTCGAGCTCGTCCGCCCGCTCGGTCGTGAGGGGGGCGCAGATGAGCCCCGACGTATGCTTGACGAAGAACGCGATCTTCTCCGGGGTGGCGAACTCGGACGCCATGATGAGGTCGCCTTCGTTCTCACGATCTTCGTCGTCAACAACGACAACGATCTCGCCCTTCCTGATGGCCTCGACGGCGGCGGGGATGGGGGCGAAGGTCATCGGGCCTCCTCGGGCTGGGAATGATCCCTGGAGTAGGCGAGCAGGCGTTCGACGTACTTGGCGATCATGTCGACCTCCAGATTGACCCGTGAGCCGCACCGTCTGCCACCGAAGGTGGTCACGGCCATGGTGTGGGGGATGATGGCGACGGTGAAGCCGTCGTCGAGGACATCGACGACGGTGAGGCTGCATCCGTCGATCGTGATCGAGCCTTTCTCGACCACATAGCGCAGGATCGACGGCGGGGCGGCGACCTGCAGGGCGGGGGCGGGAGTGACGACCGTACCCACCGCGTCGACATGGCCCTGCACCAGATGGCCACCGAGCCGGTCGGCGAGGCGTACGGCTCGCTCGAGGTTGACGGGATCGCCCGGAACGAGATCGCCGAGGTTGGTGCGCGAAAGCGTCTCGTCGACGGCGTCGACGGCGTACGAGCCCTCGCCGCGAGCGACGACGGTGAGACAGCAGCCGTTGTGATTCAGCGAGTCGCCGATGCCAAGGTCGGACAGCACAGTCGACGCCTCGAACACGAAGCGGCCGCCGTCACGGGAGCGCAGCCGGCCGAGCTCCTCCACGATCCCGGTGAACATCAGGCCGCCTGCCCTTCGAGCTCCACCCGTATGTCGTCGCCGAATCGCTGCACTGTGAGAAGGCGACCGCGCCAAAGATGGGAAAGGGTCGGGGCGCCGGGCCCAGTGAACATCGCCTGGCCGTCGTCGCCACCGAAGAGGGCGGGGGCAAGATAGACGACGTACCGATCGACCAGGCCGGCAGAGTGGAACGCATGGGCGACGGTGGCGCCGCCCTCTACGAGGAGTTGCAGGACATCCCGGCGACCAAGCTCGTCGAGCACGTCACCCAGGTCGCCGGCCAGCTCGAGGGCGGGCCGCACCCGGGCACCGGCTGGCGCCTTGCCGAGCACCACGCGGATGGGGTCGCGGCCCTCGCCATATCTGACGGTCAGGGCGGGGTCGTCGGCTCGCACCGTGCCGGCGCCCACCAGCACCGCGTCGCTTTCCGCCCGCAGCCGGTGGGCATCGGCCCGGGCCGGCTCGCCGGTGATCCACTGGCTGGTGCCATCGGGCGCGGCGGTGCGCCCGTCGAGAGTGGCGGCCAGCTTAAGGACGACCCAGGGCCGCCCGGTACGACGGTGCTTGAGATACGGGGCCAATTGCTCGTGGACGGCATCGGCTCCGGTGCCCACGTCCACCTCGATGCCGGCCGCCCGCAGGTCGTGAATACCCCGGCCCTGCACTCGGATGTCCGGGTCTTGGAGGGCGACGACCACCCGGCGCACGCCAGCGTCGACGATGGCGTCGACGCAGGGACCGGTTCGCCCGGTATGGGCACACGGTTCAAGGGTCACGTAGAGGGTGGACCCGGCGGCCGCCGGACCGGCCTCTTCGAGCGCGGCGATCTCGGCGTGCGGGCCACCCGGGGGCGACGTGGCCCCCGTCCAGACCGTTCCGTCCGTTCCCACCACCGCGGCGCCGACCCAGGGATTGGGCGATGACCGCAGACGGGCAGCCCGGGCAGCCCCGATCGCCTCTCGCATCAACCTCTCGTCATTGTCGTGCGGCATACGCCTCTCCCGAACCGAGAGCGCGCGCGCCAAGCACGGCACGCCCTCGCTCCCATCCGGACTTTCACCGTCGGCCCCGGAGTTCCACCGGATCGGCCCCGCCCCTTTCGGGTTGGGGTTCGCGGGCTGTAACCGCCGGTCGGGAGTTACACCCAACCCCGCGAGGGACTTCCTCACATCTCTTTTTTTTTGTTTTTCTTGACCGCCCAGTCTAGTGGCTGTCTCTTATACACATC
>CAXMLU010000007.1:0-3132 GCA_964194255.1 uncultured bacterium | reverse complement strand
AGGTCGAACCCGAGCCCACTCCGGAACCGCTCGACCAGTTCGCCTTCGACCTGGTGACGCAGACCCTGAGCCGCCCGCTCGAGCGCCCTTTTGCGCATGACCAGCACCAGTTGGAGACGGAACAGCTCGTCGAACGCCAGCCGTTTCCTGGCCGCCTGGGAGGCGGCCATGGATTCGGGGGCGTGGATCTGGTGCAGGGCCCAGGTCCGGTCGACCAGGTCGAGCTCGTCCCGCCAGCGTTCGGGCAGCGGGTCGACCAGAGGACCAGCCCGCTCGAGGGCCTCCTCGATCCAGCCGCCGAGCTCCCACGTGGTAAGGCCGGCCTTGTCCGATTGCGGGTATACGGGCACGATCCGGCCGGTCCGGTCGCCGACCAGGTCGACGACGGGATTGGTCATCTGCCGGCGGCCGCGGAACCAGTCGACCTTGCCGAAGTAAACGGCCTCGGTCCCCACACTCAGCTGCTTGGCCCGCCAGCCCTGGTTGAAGAACGTGCACTTGAGGTAGCTCGAACCGTCGAACACATCGACCTCGACCATCGTCTTGCCCGTCCGGGTCCGGCGGGTGGCAACCCGCTTGACCACGGCCAGGACCATGGCCTCCTCGCCCACGACCAGATCCGAGATGTCGACCTGGTTGGTGCGATCCAGGTAGCGACGGGGGTAGTGGGTGACGAGATCGAGGACGTTGGTGATGTCGAGCTCGGCCAGCGCCTCGACCTTCTTGGGTCCGACGCCCTTCAGGACGTCGACCGGTCGGGTGGCCAAGCTGATCAGCTGGCGCGCCACGTGATCATTCGATGCTGAGCAGATACGGGTAGAGCGGCTGGCCGCCGTGGTGGACCTCGGCGGATACACCGGGATGGTGTTCGTCAAGCCATTCGGTGATGCGGCGGGTGTCGGCGGGGGTCGAACCGTCGCCCTCGATGAGGGTGACGATCTCGTGGTCATCGGTGAGCAGCTTGGCCAGCAGGGCGGTGGCCGCCTCGGCCAGTGTGGGCGCCACCACGTCGATGCCGGCCCGGGTGAGGCCGAGGAAATCACCTTCCGCAATGGGACCGGCCGGGCACGTCGATGCCCGTACCGCCCGGGTGATCTCACCGGCCGTGACCCGCGAGGCGGCTTCGGTCATGCGCTCGACGTTGTCGTCCGCCCCCGCTTCGGGGTCGTATTCCATGAGGGCGGCAAAGCCCTCAGCAATCCCTCGCGTCCTCACGATCCGCACCGTCTTGGCGGTGAGACCGTCGACCTGCTCGGCGACGGGGATGATGTTGCCGTTGTTGGGGAGGAGAACGACCTCGTCGGCCGGTGCCGACTCCACCGCCTCGAGCAGCAGCGCCGTGGATGGGTTCATGGATTGTCCGCCGGCCACGATGCGCTGCACGCCCAGGGAGTGGAAGATGCGCCGGATGCCCTCGCCGGTGGCCACCGCCACGACCGCCGTGGTGGCCGGTTGATCGAGCGCGTCCTGCTGGCCTGGTGGGGCGGCGGCGGCGTCACGCACCCAGCGCTCCTCTTCGACCTGGTCGAAGAGGTCGGTCACGCGGATCTGGCGCGGCCGCCCGCAGTCGAGAGCCGCCTCCACCGCCGAGCCAATGTCGTCGGTGTGGATGTGGCAGTTCCACAGCCCATCCCCGCCGACCACCACGATGGAGTCGCCGATACCGGCCCACACGTCGCGAAACGCGGGGATGGTGCCGTCGGGAGCCTCGAGGAGGTACATGACCTCGTAGCGGAGGTCACCGACCGGATCGTGAGCCGGAGCCGACGGCCCGAGATCGACAGCCATCCCGCTGGTCCCCTGGGCCTTCGGAGCCTCCGGCAACGGCCGCCCGGCCGCGGCATACAGAAACGAGTCGAGGAACAGCACGTAGCCGGCTCCGCCGGCGTCAACCACGCCCGCCTCCTTGAGCACGGGCAGCAGCTCGGGCGTCTGCTCGAGGGCTCTGGCGGCGGCCGCTCGGGCGGCGTCGAGCACGTCGACCAGAGACCACGACGCTCCCCGCGCCTCCGCCGCCTCGGCGGAAGCGCGCACGACCGTGAGGATGGTGCCCTCGACCGGCCGCATCACCGCCGCGTAGGCGCCGTCGCTGGCCAGTCGAAGGGCCCGAGTCATCGCCTCGGGTCCAATCGATTCGGCCTCCCGGAAGGCCTCGGCGACGCCGCGGAGCACCTGAGAGAGAATCACGCCGGAGTTGCCCCGGGCCCCCATCAGGGATCCATGGCTGATGGCATGGCAGGTCGCCGACATCTCGGGCCGCTCCCCGCCGTCAATGGCGGCCAGCTCGGCGACGACCGCCTCCATGGTGAGGGCCATGTTGGTACCCGTGTCGCCGTCGGGGACGGGGTACACGTTGAGACGGTTAATGGCGTCCTGGTGCGCCCGCAACACGTCCCGGTAGCTGTTCACGACGGAACAGAGGTGACTAGCACCCAGGCGCTCGAGCGTCTCCATTCCGAACGATGCTAATCTCCGACCGATCCCAGTCAGTCTCTCCGGCAGAGGTGCGCGTCATGGCAGCGGTTTGTGAAGTGTGCGGCAAGCACCCTTCGTGGGGCATGAGCGTCAGCCATTCACACCGGCGGACGAAGCGGCGGTGGGATCCCAACATCCAGCGCGTCCGGGCTTTGGTCAACGGGGCGCCACGCCGTATCCATGTGTGCACCTCGTGCATCCGCGCCGGGAAGGTCACCAAGGTCGTCAGCTGACGGCGCGCCCAGGCGGCGGGCGATGACCTCGGCCACGGTCACGACCGCGGCCGAGTCATGCCCGGGAGCGAACAAGAGGGGCAGGACATACGCGACGCCGGCGACCGGTGCCAGGCGCACGATGTCCACCGGGGATGGAGAAGGCCGATCCAGGCGAACACGAGGATGTAATACACGGAGTAGCTGTACTGCGAACCGTCATCGAAGCTGTTGGCGATGGCCACAAGCCCCAGGGCGAGCACGGCAAGGACCAGCGAGGCACTCGCCGACCAAGTGTCCCAGGGCAGACGCAGCGCCACCACGCCGACGGCCACCGCCTACGCGCCCATTACCGCCAGTACTGCGTGGTTGACATGGGTGCCGCCACGGATAACGGCGTTCGGCCGCGTGATGCCCCCCCCCCCCCCCCCAAAAACCCCCCCCC
>CAXMLU010000006.1:0-2697 GCA_964194255.1 uncultured bacterium | reverse complement strand
GACACGGCCATGAACGGGTCACGCGTCAAGAACTGACTGGTGGCCACCGACGACCAGTGCCCGACGAGAAGGCCCCGGCCGCTGAAGCCGTAGCGGAAGGCGGTGAGCAACGGGAGTTGGCCGTGGAACACCCCGGCCCGCCATGCGGTCGAGACAACGGCGGCGATGACGCCCACGGTGATAAGGGGAGGGTGCGCTCGGCGCAGGAACGCAAAGCGGCTAGCCATTGCGGCGCAGTCCGCGCAGCAGCCCATCAGGGCAGTAAGCCTTAGCAATGGCCCGCATCGCCCCCGGAAGACTCCACTGACTGGGGACAGCGAGCCAGCGTGTCTCCCACTGCGGCGCGAACTTGTCCTTGTAACGTCGCAGCGAAGCGGCCGGATAAACCCGCTCGGCGAACTGTCCGTGGCTGATCGGCACCGCCGCCAGGCTCGCCCGCTCGACGCCGGCGGCGGCGAAGTGTTCGAGGCTGGAAGCAACGAGTAGATCCATGGTCGGGTTGGGCGCATCAGGCCGCCGGCGCATCAAGTCCAGCACCCGGGCCCGACCGCGGTCATAGCAACGCCATGTCGCGAATCCCACGACCCGGCCTTGGGCGTCGACGGCAACCCGCACCTCGGTGTCCGGACCGAACGAAGGCCCGAAGGCGCCGAGGGTGAACCGCATCTCTCCGCCCCTCTTGGTGGCCAGCCACGCCTCGGACACCTCACCCATACCCGGCGTCAAAGCCGGTGACCAGTCGCACACGACCAACCCGGTTCGCCGCGCCGACGCGACGCTGTGACGCACATTTGCCATGCGCTTGCCGTCGAGGGTGAACTCGTCCAACTCGACGATGGCCTCCTCGGCAACCGGAATGGTGTGCCATCCCCGGTGCTGGTAGGGAGCGCGCTCGTCGACGGCGACAAACACGGATCGCAGCCCCCGGTCGGCGAGAAAGGCCAGGTACTCGTCGAGCGCGGCTGACGCGAGCGACGGCGGGGCCACCACGCCACCGGCCGTAGCGGCCCACCCACCATGCGCTGAGAACCCAGCGACCGCCTGCTCGTCGGCGAGCAGGACCGACGTTATGCCCGGCTCGACCAGGAACGGGCTGGTAGCCGTCATGCCCCAGGCGGCGATGACGCCCCTGGCCGCGGTGCGCTCAGGCTGGCACCGATCGACGTGAACGGTCGGGCTTTCTCCCAGGGTCCACGTCATCGTATTGGCGGGCAGTCCAACGATAAGCATGCGGCCACCTTGATATTCGCGGCCTTCGACCAACATGTGGACCTCATGTGAATAATCACAGTTCGGCGCCTAAGGGCGGTCTGCCAGGCAAGTCCGGCCCGCCTTGAGCGCGATCGATTCCAAACTCGGGTACATGGAGAAACAATTCATTGCCCCTTATACGTCCCTGCAAAGCGGATGGTTCCGGCCCCCGGCGAGGTTGGCTCGGCCGGGGTCGCAACTCCCCGAGGTCCCGCAACTGCCAGTAAGCCGCCCGAGGAACCACCGACCCGCGGAACCACCGAAAGGTCCGGCGACGAGGCGACCGGTACACAGAGACCTGAACCCGAACCCCATGCCGCGGCGGGCCAGGAGGGGACCGATCCAGGGCGATGACGTCTTGCTTATCGGCCGGAGGCCCCGGATGAGGAGCCTCAGCGAACGACATCTGATCTCGGCGGACGCTCGTCATTCGGAGCGGAACACCGTGGCGGGACGGATGCGGCCGGCGGCCAGAGCCGGTCCGGCTGCGACCAGGTTGGCGATGAGTAGAGCGGCGGGGACCAGGCCGAGGACGATTGCCCATGGCACCGTCGGCCGGACGACGACACCGATCTGACCAGCGACCACCGCCCAGGCGGTCCGTCCCGCCGCGATTCCAAGCGGCAGACCGAGCACCAGGGCGACCAGGACGACGGTCGTGGCCTGCCAGGCGATGGCCGCCGACACCTGGCGGGGAACGAAGCCGAGTGTCTTGAGGACGGCAAGATCGCGCCGGCGCCGATGGATGGCGCTCACCAGCAGGTGGGCCATGGTGACCGCGGCCATTACGGCGAGGAGCCCGGCCAGGATCTGCGGGAGGTTGCGGACCTGGCCGAAGTTGACCAGGTCGGTCGGTTGGTTCGGTGCGGCGACGGTGAGGTTGCCGGTGGCTCCGAGGCGGGTCTGCAGCATGGCGATCTGTTCAGCCTTGTTCACGCCGGGTCGGAAGCGGACAAAAGCGTCCCCTGGCGGGGGGATCTTGGTCCCGGGCGGTGCCAGGGCGGCCACGGCCGCTCGCGCGCTCGGCGCCATGACCGCTCCTCGGCCGAGTTGTTCGAGGTCGGAGATTGACGGCAACACGCCGCGACCCACGACCCGCATGGATATCGGAGGGGTCACGCCCTGAACCGCGACCGTGATCGTCTCGCCGATATGGGCGTGCAGGTCGCGCATGGTGCGAGATCCGAGGAGGATCTCGTTGGCCGCGATGGGGAGTCGTCCTTGGATCACCGTGGTGCTGAGGGAGCCTTGCACGCTGGCGGTGACTTGGGCGCCGAAGACGATCCGTCCCGCCTGCAGGGGGATCGTCGTGTCGCCGACGGCCACGGCGGCAATGTCCGGATCGCGCTGCAGGGCGGGGATCACCGCTCTGATGTCGGAGTTGTTGTTGCTCTCTAGGTGGGCGTCGAAGGTCACTCCGTACAGTCCCTGTCTCTTATACACATC
>CAXMLU010000005.1:0-2962 GCA_964194255.1 uncultured bacterium | reverse complement strand
GAACTGTTCCAGATCCAGAACGAGGAAGGCCCCTGCCTCGACGCGGTCCGCTCCGGTAAGGCGGTGATCCACGGCAATCTGGGTGCGCAGAGCCCGTGGCCCCGCTTCGGGCGCATGGCGATCAAGGCCGGACTTCCATCCGTTCACGCCTTCCCGATGCGTTTGCGTGACACCGTGGTCGGGACCCTCAACCTGTTCATGGCCAAACCAGGACCACTGTCGGACGCCGACGTCAGCGTCGCTCAGGCTCTCGCTCACGCTGCCACCATCGCTCTGCTCCAGCACAGGGCGGCCAGCAACGCCCACCAGCTGACCGCTCAACTGCAGGGCGCGTTAAACAGTCGAGTCATCATCGAGCAAGCCAAAGGTGCACTAGCGGAGAGGGCCGATATTGGAATGGACGAGGCCTTCAGGCGGCTGCGGTCCTACGCCCGCGACCGCAACAAGAGATTGACCGACTTTCCGAGGCCCTCGTCGCCCGCACCCTCACCGACGCCGAAATCGAGATCCTCATCGGCTCGGGCAACTCGCTCAGGCCATCGACGGCGACTTGACCATCTCTTGCATCCGGAACGTGCCGAACCGCGGCCACGTAGCTGCCAAGGGCGGGCGCCGCCGTACCAACCGATGACGGCGGGCAGAGCGATGCAGTTGGGCCCGCTTGCGGAAGTGGAAGGCAGTAGTCGCCTCGGTGGCCGACGATGTCGGCGGGTGAGAGGGCACGTTGTAGGAGAGCGGCTGTATCGGCCGGGTTCAGGCGACGCGTCGTCCGGCCTTGTCCTGGTGTCCGTTGTTCACCGTCGAATCGTGTGGTACAGGCGGGCAACGATGATGCGTTGGTCCAGCAGGGAGCGCATCTGGCGCTCTCGGTTGCGCAGTTCGGTCATGGCAGCGTCGTCATCGTGCTCATCGGCCACCCGATCCCCGGCCTCGGCGGCCCGTTGTCGCCATGCCAACGGCGGAGGCGCAAGGGTGAACGCGTCCACCTGGCTGACAATCGACCATCCTGTGGCTTCGAGCAGGACTGCCATCTCCTCTGCGCTGGCGAACTGGTTGCCGTCCGGGACGGCCAGGGTATCGATCACGTCTACCGTCCGTTCGTAGGCGAGCAGACCCACACTGCCAGCTGACCGAACCACACGGTGCAACTCGGCTAGCAGCTCGTCTTTGCGGGACATGGTGTCGAGTACACCCAAGGCCCACGCCGCCGCGAAGCTGCCAGCCGGGAAGGGGAGATGTTCGGCCCAGGCCACCACGCTAGGGATCTTCCAGAGCCGGTGGGCGCCGAGCGCGGCCTGCGGCATTGGTTCGGCCGCGACCAGCTGCGCGCCGTAGTGGTGCTGGAGCCAGGCCGCGGGGCCACCGAGCCCGCCACCGACGTCGAGGACCGTCGTGGTGTTGCCAATCTGCATCGCCTCCGCCAACCACGTGAGAGCGGCCGGGTTGCCGCTGCCGCGACAAGCAGCCGCGATGGCATCCTCGGGGCTGAGGCGCTCAAGGGTCTCCTCCGTCCAGCCCGCGAGTTGATCGAACTCTGTCTCCATCGCCGAAGGGAGCTCGCCGCTCATCCGGCCAATCGTTCCCGCAGGCGCTGCGCCGTCTCGGCCAGGATCGACGCGGAACTCAGCTCGTCGCCTGTTGTCGCCGCACCCGACAGGTCGATGCCCGCGAAGCTACCAGTCTGTAGCAGCGCCCACGCATCCTCGACCGCCGCTTGGATGCCCGCCTCCACAGGATCGTCGGCACGCAACACGGCCTCGACGCTGAGTTCATCGAGGACCAGACCGGGGAAGCCGGCGAGTACGGCGGCCGATGCCGCGTCGGTGAACACGGCCACACAGGCGATGAGCGGCAGGGTGCACCCGGCAGCGCGCGCCGCGTGTGCGAAGCGGGTCATCGCCGCGGTGCCGCCGGCGTGGTTGACAATGCACAGCGACGCGCCGGCCCGTTGCTTCTGCACGACCCGCTTGGGCCGCAAATCGTAGGGAGGTGCAGCGGGAGTGGCGGCGACGCTCACGGTGAGGCCCCAGCTCGCAGCCAGGGAGGCCAGGCGGAGGCTGTCCAGATCGAAGACGCCGCCGGCGTCGCTTCGAACGCCCGTGCCCCTCGCGTCGCCGGTGACGCAATGAGCGCCGGTCACCCCCACCGTGGCCAGGCAGGCGATCTCGGCCTCCAAGGCCACGCGGTTGCGATCACGACAGGTCAGAACCGGCCATGGGCGGGCGCCCACCTCGAGCAGGAGCGCGGCGACGAACGCCGGTGGGAAGTCCGGCCGGTTCTGATGGTCGCCGATGAGCACGGCGTCCGCGGTGGTAGCGAGGATGGCGGCGACCTTGCGGATGCTGCCGGCATCGTAAGCGCGCACCCGCAGATCGGCCATCACACGCGGGGTGTCGAACGAGGCCGTAGGGATTCCCGCCTCGCCGGCCCAGAGGACGAGGTCAGAGCCGACGAACGGGCACGAGAGACCGTCATCGAGCTCACAGCCGCCACCCATACGCACGCCGCCACACGGTCCATAGACCATGTGCTTGGGGCAGATCGGTTCCGCTTCTGGCCCCGCTGACGCTGGTCCCGCCCTCGACGACATTTCCGCCAACCTATGCTCCGATCAGAGGACTCTCACGCCACACCAGACGGGTCGAACTCTTCCGACGACGGTGGCAATGCTCGCCACCGTCCGCAAGCCAGCCGGGAACACAATGGTCGGATGGAATGCGACCCCCTCGTTCGAGAATACGACCCCACCACATCGTCCGGCCACTCCATCCTGCTGCCGCGTTCAAGACCGCGGAACAGCGCCTGGAGATCATCGCCGACATCGCCGTGGCGTCCGCCCTCGAGCCGCCGAACCGCCCCGATCGAGGCTCGGTGTGCGAGCCACCCGTCTCCAGGGTGCCCCATAACAACTCGCGGCTGGGCCCCAAGGGGTAACCCATAGGTGATGGCATGAAGGAGCGGT
>CAXMLU010000004.1:0-6637 GCA_964194255.1 uncultured bacterium | reverse complement strand
GCACTCAAAGCGATCGTGGCGCGCCGCAACAACAGAGCCTGCTCCCCTCGGTAAGACGGTCACGCTAGGAGACGGACTTGGCGTCCGCAACTACGAGGCGTGTTGAGACCACTCATCCGACCCGCGTCGCGTCACCGCAACTGGCGCTCCACCGTGCACCTCCACGGCGAGGACGCAGATATCGTCCCTGCGAGCGCGCGCGATCGACAGTGCCAGGTCGCAGAGCTGTTCGGGTCTGCCGCGGAAATCCCGAGTGGCGGCGAGTAAAGCCTCCATACCCTCGGTGATCGTCCGGGCGGCGTTCTCCACCAGACCGTCGCTGTAGAGCAGGAGGTAGCTGCCGGACTCGATGGTGTAGGTCGCGTCGTGCCGTACAGTTCCCGGCCGATCGACGCCAAGAGGGACAGAAACTCCCGAGGCCAGAAAGGTCGATTGGCCCGCGCTGGTGATCATCAAGGGGGGAGGGTGACCGGCGTTGGTCAGACAGAGACGATCGCGGCTGATGTCCAGCAGGACGTAAATCACGGTCGCCAGCCGTTCCTGATTGACTCGGCGCAAGACACGGTCCACGTGGTGGAGGACCTAGGCCGGCCGGGTGGCCATCGATGGCGTAGGCCTCCATGGCCAGCCGGGGCTGCCCCATGAGCGCGGCGGCATGGACATCGTGGCCGGTTACGTCGCCCAGGATGAGAACGGTGTCGCCATTTCTAGGGGGAGTACGATGTCGACGTCACTGGCCACCGCAATGCGTGTTTCATTGGCCAAAGTGGTGCCTGCGTCGCACTGCGCTGTTCAGGAAGGCGAGGCCTTTCTGCCAGGTCAAGGGCGGTGTCCACATCTTCAAGACTCATGCCCAGTTGCCCTGGCGAGGGCGGCCTCGGGCTGGATGACGACAATTACCCTGCCGGTGCCTAGCAGCCTGGTCATGTGGGCAATCGTGCGCAGCGCCCGGCCGGCAAAGGAGTCCATCAGGTCCAAGGCGGTGACGTCGACGATGACGCCCTGGGAGCGGTATCTACCGACGCGCTCCATGAGGTCATCTTGTAATTGCAAAGTGTCGCTGTCGGTCATGCCGCTTTGAATGCTGGCGATCAGGTATTCACCCTGTTTGAGGATGGGTACGGCCATGACGCTGGCGCCAATCCCGCTTCCGGATGTCAGTCACTGGTTCGGACGCGGCTTTGGTCACGCTGCAGCCGAGCAGTCTTTCGGCCTCCTCGATGCCCCACTGGAGGTCTCCGACGGCGTTCATCTTGGACAGATCGACGCCGAGAGTCACCGAGATCAACCCGATATCCGAAGACAACCCGGTAATGATCACTCTCGCGCCCATGAGACGCGAGGTCTCCACCGTTTGGACCAGATGGTTGGCGACCGTGGAGTCGATCTCCGGCACACCGGTGATGTCCATAACCACGACCTTGGTCCGATTGGAGCGGATGCCCCAGAGGAGCTGCTCGGTGAGCTGTCTGGCGCACTGGCCGTCGAGCACGCCGACGATCGGAAGAATCACCAATCGCTCCCGCACCTGAAGCACTGGCGTGGACAGCTCGCGGATTGCTTCCTGCTACTGACGAATGACCCGCTCGCGCTTCTGGACGAAGCTCACACCCACGGTGTTGGCGATGCGGTTGGCTACCAGCTCGGGTAGCAGCGCCTCCCGGGAAATCCCGGCGGTCGTGGTTCGTTTCGATCCCGGAACACGGGCCTTAGTGGACGTCGCCAACGGTGATGCCCTCTGTCCGGACCGACAGCAAGTAGGCGAATGTACGTTACCGACTGCTTCGCCGCCGCCGCCCCGCCGCCTCCGGACGACGCGACCTGGTCATCTGGTGCGGGGGCCGCCGAGCGACCGCGTCCGGATGGGGCCGGTCTGGGCCCTGGTCGCGACTCGATTCTTTCGGCGCCTCAAAAAGTCGAATTGAGCACTTTCGCTTCCCGCCGGCGGGCGCTATGTTTGCGAAGAAGAGACGCCCAGACCCTGCGCCAGACGCCCAGACCCCGCGCCGATGTGACCCTGATGGCACACGAGGGGGGTTAATGGGCGGGAGAAGTGGCAGCATCCGGACGGCGAAAACTGCCGCCGTCGTCATCGTTTCCGTGGAAGGCGATCTCGACCAGAAGGTCGCCGTCGAGCTCCGAGATCTTCTCCTTGACCTCATCGTCCTTCAGGGCAGCCGGGTCATCGTGATCGACCTCGCCAACCTTGAGCGCGCCGATACCCTCGGTAGCGCCGTTTTGGCCGGGGCCACGGAAGCGGCCCGCGAGCAAGGCAGTGAGCTGCGGATCCATGCCCCCCGCCGGGAAGTGGCCGAGGCACTCTTTAGCCCGGACGAAACGGTGGCGGTCTGAAGAAACGAACATCGCGCCGCGCCTCCCACTATCGTGCTGTCGTTTCCCGGCTCCAAGGAGGCAGCCATGACGAAGACCGTGCCCCGGTTGGTAGCAGCTTTGGCCGTACTCGGGCTGATCAGTGCGGCGTGCGGGAGTAGCAGCAAGAAGACGGCCGCCAACGGCACGAGCACCACGGCCGCCCCGGCAGGCAAGGCCGGCGGCACCCTGGTGTTCGGCACCTCTTCGGATCCGATCAGCATGGATGGCATCCTGATCAGCGACGGAGAATCCATCCGAGTCATCACTCAAATCTTTGAGACGTTGGTCACCACCAAGCCGGGGGGCACCGATATCGTCCCGTCGCTGGCCAAGTCCTGGCAGTCAAGCCCCGATGGGCTCGCCTGGACGTTCAACCTGCAGCAGAGCGTGAACTTCCAGGACGGGACACCGTTCAATGCCGCAGCGGTGTGTTTCAACTTCAACCGCTGGTTCAACTTCAAGGGCGTGCTCCAGAGCTCGTCGCTCTCGTACTACTGGAGCACGGTCTTCGGCGGCTTCGCACACACCGAGAACACCAACGACGTGCCGGCCGACAGCCTGTACAAGTCGTGTGATGCCAAGGACACCAACACGGCCGTCATCAACCTGACGAAGCCGTCATCGGCTTTCCTGGCCGGTCTGGCCAACCCCGCCTTCGCGATGTCCAGCCCTGACGCGTTGACGAAATACCACGCAGACGACGTGACGGGTACCGGCGACGCTCCGAAGTTCAACGGCACCTTCGGTTCGCAGCATCCCATCGGAACCGGCCCCTTCATGCTCGACACCTTCACCCCGAACAACCAGTTGGTGATGAAGCGGTACGACGGCTATTGGGGCAAGAAAGCGATACTCGACCGACTGATTTTCAAGCCCATCGCCGACGGGCCGGCCCGGCGCCAGGCTCTCGAATCGGGTGAGATCCAGGGCTACGACCTCGTCAACCCGGCGGACGTCTCCGCGCTATCCGGTGCCGGCTTCCAGATCCTCAACCGGCCGGCGTTCAACGTCGGTTACGTGGGCTTCAATCAGGCCAAGCCGCCGCTTGACAACCCGAAGATTCGCCAAGCCATTGCGTACGCCCTCAACCGCAGTGCGCTGGTGAAGGCCAAGTACCCAGCGAACGCGGTGGTGGCGAAGGAGTTCATGCCGCCGTCGCTCTTCGGCTATTCCTCCGATGTCACGCAGTACAACTACGACCCGGCCAAGGCGAAGCAGCTGATCGCCGACTCCGGCGTAGCCAATCCGACGATTGAATTCTGGTATCCGACCAACGTGAGCCGGCCGTACATGCCGGACCCCTCCAGCAACTTCCAGGCGTTCAAGGCAGACCTTGAGGCGGTGGGATTCAAGATCGTGCCCAAGTCGGCGCCGTGGAGCCCCGACTACGTGCACTCCGTCGACGCCGGCTCCGCCCAGATGTATCTGTTGGGGTGGACCGGTGATTACGGTGATCCGGACGACTTCGTCGGGGTGTTCTTCCGCACCAAGCAGAAGGCATGGGGGTTCGACAACGCGGCCATCTTCAGTGCGCTCGACGCGGCCCGTACCGAAACTGATCAGCAGAAGCGGATCGCCGACTACCAGGCGGCTAACAAGCTGATCATGGACTTCCTCCCCGGTGTCCCTTACGTGCACACCCAACCCAACCTGGCGCTCACCAAGAAAGTCCAAGGTCTCGTGCCAAGTCCGGTGGGCCCGGCAAACGAGGGGTTCTCGACGGTGTCCGTGGGCTAACGCCCCCGGATGGGGGTGGTCCGGTTCGGGCCACCCGCATCTGGCTGGCTCCCCTGCCATGCTCAAGTTCATCGTCCGACGGCTCGTCCAGCTGATCCCGATCCTGATCGGGCTATCCATCCTCGTATTCGTTTGGATCCGGGCCCTGCCGGGGGGCCCGGCCGACGCCTTGCTCGGGGAGCGGGCCACCCCGGCCAAGGTGGCACAGGTCCGGCACTTGTATGGCTTGGACCGGCCCCTTTACCGCCAGTACATCTCGTATCTTGACCGGACCGTTCACCTCGACTTCGGGCAGTCAATCAGCACCCAACGATCAGTGAGCAACGAGATCCGCCGGCGCTTCCCGGCGACCATCGAGCTGAGTCTGGCGGCCATGGTGTTCGCCGTCGGTATCGGTATCCCTCTCGGGGTGCTGGCCGCCAAGCGCTACCTGGCGTGGTTCGACCACGTATCGATGGCTGGTTCATTGCTCGGCATCTCGGTTCCCGTCTTCTTCCTGGCCTTCCTGCTCAAGTACATCTTCGCGGTGAAGCTCCACTGGTTGCCCAGCATTGGCCGGCTGGATGCGACCCGGGTCACGTCGCATCCGACCGGCTTCTACGTGCTCGATGCCATCGTCACCGGCGACGGCGGCGCCTTCGTGGACGCGGTCCGCCACCTGATCCTGCCCGCCGTCGCCCTCGGCACCATTCCGTTGGCCATCGTCGCCCGCATCACCCGAGCGTCCGTGCTCGAGGTGCTGAACGA
Organism: uncultured bacterium; assembly: GCA_964194255.1. Classification (GTDB taxonomy): domain Bacteria; phylum Actinomycetota; class Acidimicrobiia; order Acidimicrobiales; family CAXMLU01; genus CAXMLU01. The sequence continues at coordinate 1,780 of CAXMLU010000004.1, read as the reverse complement.
GGACTATGTCCGCAGTGCCCGGGCCAAGGGGATGACCTCCCGCACGGTCGACCGTCGCCACGTCCTGCGCAACGCCATGTTGCCGGTCACCACCATCGTCGGGCTGCAGTCAGGTCTCCTCCTTTCTGGCGCGGTCCTCACCGAAATCGTCTTCTCGTGGGGCGGCATGGGGTCGTTTCTTGAACAAGCCGTGTTCGCGCGCGACTTCCCGGTGCTCCAGGGCGGTATCCTGTTCCTGGCCATCGTGTTTGTCGTTGTGAACCTGCTCGTCGACCTCACCTACGGCTTCCTCGATCCCCGGATCCGCGTCACATGAGCCTGGCCGAGGCGGAAGCCTTCGAAATTTCGATCGAGGCAACCGATGACACCGGGGGCCGGTGGTCGGAGGCCTGGCAGCGGCTGCGGCGCAACCCGTCCGCAGTGGTCGGCGCCGGGCTGGTGCTGGTGTTCGTACTCGTCGCCGTATTTGCCTCGACCCTGGCGCCTGACAGCCCTAATGCGGCCGACCTCTCCCACCTGCGACCGGGATACATCCCTGGCCCGTCTGCCCACCACCTGCTGGGACTCGACCAGCAGGGCCGCGACGAACTGTCCCGGATTCTGTACGGCGCCCGCTACTCGCTTCTGATCGGCGTCGTCTCGCTGTCGATTGGTGCCAGCGCCGGAGTCCTCATCGGCGCCGTTGCCGGAGCCGTCGGCGGCTGGGTCGACAACGTGCTTATGAGGCTGATGGACATCATGCTGTCCATCCCCGGCCTGCTCTTCGCCATCGGCGTGGCCGCATTGCTTGGTCGCAATCTGCAGTCCGTGATGATCGCCATTGCCGTCGTGAATGTACCAATCTTTGCCCGCCTGCTTCGCAGTTCCATGCTCGGCCAGCGCGATAGTGACTACGCGTTGGCCGCCCGCTCGGTGGGCGTCAAACGGTGGCGCATCGCCGTCCAGCATCTGCTGCCCAACGCCTTGGCACCGGTGATCGTGCAGGGCACCCTGGCTCTGGCGACGGCCATCATCGACGCCGCCGGACTGGCGTTCCTCGGCCTCGGGTCAGCCGATCCGGGCACGCCAGAGTGGGGCCGGATGCTGGCCGAGACCCAGAGCTTCCTGCAGAGTTCGGTCCAGCTGGCGCTGTTTCCCGGCCTGGCCATCGTGCTGTCCGTACTCGGCTTCAACCTGTTCGGCGACGCCTTGCGCGAGGCACTCGACCCGAAGTTGCGCAGGTGACCAAACCCATCGCGCCGCTGCTGGCCATCGACGACTTGCACGTCACCTTCCGACGCCGGCAATCCAAGGAGGTCAGGGCTGTCGACGGCGTCAGCCTCTCGGTGGGCAGGGGAGAGACGATCGGCATCGTCGGCGAGTCAGGATGCGGCAAGAGCGTCACGTCGCTGGCCGTCCTCGGCCTGCTCGGCGACCGGGGCGTTGAGGTGTCCGGAGCTGTCCGCTTCGAGGACGAGGAGTTGCTCAGCCTGCCCGAGGGTCGAAGGGAGCACATCCGGGGTCGCCAGATCGCCATGATCTTCCAGGATCCGATGTCTTCGTTGAATCCCGTGTTGACTGTCGGCCGCCAAATCACCGAGGTCCTCGAGCGGCATTTCGATACTCCGCCGCGGGTGGCGCGACGCGAGGCGATGACGTTGCTGGAGCGAGTGGGGATATCGGACTCGGAGAGACGAGTCGACGACTACCCGCACCAGCTCTCCGGAGGAATGCGCCAAAGAGCCATGATTGCCATGGCGTTGGCCTGCCAGCCGAAGCTGCTGATCGCGGACGAGCCGAC
>CAXMLU010000003.1:0-6099 GCA_964194255.1 uncultured bacterium | reverse complement strand
GACCTATGCCATGACCGGCTGGCGGGTGGGCTGGATGATCGGCCCCGCCAACGTGATCCGGGCGGCGACCAATCTGCAGTCCCACGCCACCTCCAACGTGTGCAACGTGGCGCAGCGGGCGGCCCTCGCCGCCGTCAGCGGAGACCTGGCGGCGGTGGCCATGATGCGCGACGCGTTCGACCGGCGCCGGCGCAAGATGCACGAGCTGCTGAACGAGATCCCCGGCGTGCACTGCGTCGAGCCGGAAGGGGCGTTCTACTGCTTCCCGTCCCTGGAAGGCGTGCTCGACCGCCCCATCCGGGGGCGCCGGCCTACCACGTCGCTCGATCTGGCCGACATCATCCTGGACGAGGTGCGGGTGGCGATCGTGCCCGGCGAGGCGTTCGGCGCGCCCGGCCACGCCCGGCTGTCTTATGCCCTCGGCGACGACGACCTGCTCGAAGGGGTCACGCGCATCGCCAAGCTGCTGGCTGACTAGGAGCCTCCGGGCGCTACGGTGACCAGATGCCGGGCAAGCAACAACAGAGGCGGAAGCAGGCCGCCCGCCGGGCCGCCAACCGCACCGCCAGCCGGCGCGTGCCCACCTCCCGTCCCGCGGTGCGACGCTCGACCGCCACCCGACCCGCCGTCCGGTGGATGGCGGGAGTGCTTGTCCTTGGCCTGGGCGCGGCCCTGATCGTCGCCCTGGCCGCCGGCGGGGCCAGCTCGCCGCAGTCGTCGACCACCGCTCCGATCGCGGCCGGCGGCGCGCCGTGCGCGGCCGATTCCCGAACCGAACCCGGCCGCAGCCACGTGGCCACTCCGGTGTACAAGGTGAATCCCCCGGCGGGAGGCGATCACCTGTCCGTGGCCGCCCGAGCCGGGCAGTACACCGCCGGCAACGTCCCGCCCGACGGTAACTTGGTCCATTCCCTCGAGCACGGCTACGTGGACATCTGGTACCAGCCGTCGCTTCCCGCCATCCAGCTGGCCGGACTCCAGGCCGTGGCCGGTCAGTTCAGTGCCGACGTCCTGCTGGTCCCCCGGCCTTCCCTGCCCGTACCGGTCGCGGCCACTGCCTGGCATAAGCGCCTGCTCTGCCAGGGGGTGAACACCGCCTCGCTGACCAGCTTCGTCGAGACCTGGCGCAACCAGGGTCCCGAGAAGATCCCGCATTAATCTGGCGTATGGGTCGAATCCTGGTGGCTGAGCAATTGGCCGAGCGCGGCTTGGCCGTGCTCGAGCAGGCCGGCCATGACGTCGACCTGCACCTGGGGCTCACCGCCGACGAGTTGCTCGACGCCATCGTCGGCGCCGACGCCCTCATCATCCGGTCCGCCACCCGCGTCACCGCCGCGGTGCTCGACGCCGCCGACCGGCTGGTCGTCGTGGGCCGGGCGGGTATCGGTTTGGACAATGTCGATGTCGCCGCCGCCACCCGCCGCGGCGTGATGATCGTCAACGCGCCGCAGTCCAACATCCTCTCCGCCGCCGAACACACCATGGCCTTGCTGCTCGCCCAGGCCCGCAACGTGCCGCAGGCCAATGCCGCCCTCAAAGGGGGCCGGTGGGAGCGGTCCCGTTGGGAGGGGGTGGAACTGCACGGCAAGACCCTGGGCGTGGTTGGCCTCGGCCGGGTCGGTGCGCTGGTGGCGCAGCGGGCGCTGGCCTTCGGGATGCGCCTGGTCGCCTATGACCCCTACGTGTCGTCGGACCGGGCCAGGCAGATGGGCGTGGAGCTGCTCAGCCTGGAGGCGTTGATGGCCGAGGCCGACTTCCTCACCGTCCACCTGCCCAAGACACCCGAGACGGTCGGCCTCATCGGCAAGGACCTGCTCCAGCGGGCCCGGCCCGAGCTCCGGATCATCAACACCGCGCGCGGCGGGATCGTCGACGAAGTCGCGCTGGCCGAGGCCATCGTCGCCGGTCGCGTGGCCGGCGCCGGACTCGACGTCTTCAGCGAGGAGCCAACCACGTCCTCCCCGCTCTTCGAGCTGGACTCGGTCGTGGTGACCCCGCACCTGGGGGCCAGCACCAAGGAGGCACAGGACAAGGCGGGCGTGACCATCGCTGACCAGGTGGTCCTCGCGCTCGGCGGCGAGTTCGTGCCGTTCGCCGTCAACGTGAACGCGGCGGAGGCGTCTGAGACGGTACGGCCGTTCCTTCCGCTCGCCGAGCGCCTCGGCCGGGTGTTCGCCTCACTGAACGCCGGACTGCCGGCGATGCTCGACATTGAGTACCAGGGCCACCTGGCCGACTACGACACCCGCATTCTCACCTTGTCGGTGCTGAAGGGACTCTTCTCGGCCGGCACCGAGGAACCCGTCTCCTACGTGAACGCGCCCCAGCTGGCCGAAGAACGGGGCCTCGAATACCGAGAGACCAAGTCGGCAGCCGTCCACGACTACGTCAACCTCATCACCTTGCGCAGCAACACCCACGCGCTGGCCGGCACCGTGTTCGGGCGCCGGGGGGACCACCGGTTGGTCATGGTCGACGATCACGACATCGAGGTGCCGCTCGCCCGCGACCTGCTCGTCATCAGCAACGACGATCGCGTCGGCATGATCGCGCTCGTCTCCGCCGCGCTGGCCGACGCCGGGATCAACATTGCCGACATCCACGTCGGCCAGTCCCAGACTGGCAGCACGGCCATGATGGTGATCTGCACCGAGGTGCCCGTACCGGTCGAGGTTGTCCGCCAGCTGGCCGCCGCCCCCGGAATTCTGAACGTGCACGCCGTCAACCGCGACGGCTGAGTCCTTCAGCGCTTGGCGCGGGTCAGCCCGTCGGCGACCGCGGCCGCCTCGGAGATGTAACAGCGGTCGGCCCGCGTGCGCTCGTACGCAAACATCCCGGGCAGATGGAACAGCCGGCTGGCCAGCTTGCCCTTCACCGGGTGGGTGGGGGGGCACGCCCCGGCCACCGGTCGCACCCAGGTGATCGCCTTGACGACCGGGGTCCGCTTCGCCGTGTCGGCCACCCGCTTGGCCGCGGCCACGGTCTTCCTCGGCGCGACGGCCGGCCTGGTCGAAGGCGCGTCGGGCGCCGACTTCACGGTCCGAGGAGGTCGCGGCGGCGGTGAGGCCTGGTCGACTTCCTCCGGTTCGCCAAGCGATTCGTCGCCAGCCGGAGCGGCCGTGATGTCGGACGGCCACGGCTCGGAGTCCCAGCGGTCGGCCTGAACGGGCGCGAACGGCGCGGCCGCTGGCGCGGCGGGCGCTGGCCCGGCGGGCGCAGCGGCTGGCACGGTGGCCGTTGGCGCGGCGGTCGCCACCGGCGCCGGGGGCGCCGGCGCCCACCGATCCGCTGGCGGAGTGGCCAACTCCTTGCCATCGCGACGGCCTTGCATGGTCTTGACCAAGGCAGCCGCTGCACCGAGCAGCAATCCCGCCCAGAGCCCGAGTCGGAGCGATCGCCGAACCATCTTCTCTACGGTAGTCCTTGACGGGTTCAGATTGGGTGAGGGAGGATGGAGACGATGCGTGCGCGCCTGTTCGTCCTCCTGCTTACCTGACGGCGAGTCCCCTCCGGGTACTCGCCCCCGCCTCCTGCGCCTCTGGCCAGGAGGTTTTTTGTTGCCCCGCCACCCCTATCCGCAGAAAGGAATCACCCTCATGTCCCAGCCCGACCGGGTCATCATCTTCGACACCACGCTGCGAGACGGCGAACAGTCGCCCGGGATCTCCCTCGACGTGGCCGAGAAGCTCGAGATCGCGGAGCAGCTGGGCCGGCTCGGGGTGGACTACATCGAAGCCGGCTTCCCGGTGGCCAGCCAGGGCGACTTCGAAGCGGTGGAGGCCATCGCCAAGAGCGTGCGCGGCCCGGTGATCGCCGGTCTCTCCCGTACCCACATCGCCGACGTGGACCGGTGCTGGGACGCGCTCAAGCATGCCGAGCGGGCCCGCATTCACGTGTTCATCTCGACCAGTCCCAGCCACATGGAACACATGCTCAAGATGACCGAGGCGCAGGTGCTCGCCGAAACGCGCGCCGGAGTCGCTCGCGCCCGGGAGCACACCGACGACGTCGAGTTCAGCCCCCAGGACGCCACCCGCACCCCGCTCGACTTCATGATCGAAGTCCTGCGCGCCGCCGTGGAAGCAGGGGCGACGACGCTGAACATCCCCGACACGGTGGGCTATGGCATCCCGTGGGATTTCGGTGCGCTCATCCAATACGTGCGCACGCACGTGGCCGGCGACTACATCCTCTCCACCCACTGCCACAACGATCTGGGGCTGGCCACGGCCAACTCGCTGGCCGGCATTCAGGCTGGCGCCCGGCAGGTCGAGGTCTGCATCAACGGCCTCGGGGAGCGGGCCGGTAACGCCGCCCTCGAGGAAGTCGTCATGGCCCTGAAGATCCGGCCCGACCAGTTCGACGGCCTGGACACCGCGGTCCGCACCGAGGAGCTGGCCCGCACGAGCCGACTGGTGGCCCGGCTCACCGGCTATCCCGTCCAGTACAACAAAGCGGTCGTGGGCCGCAATGCGTTCGCCCACGAGTCGGGCATCCATCAGCATGGCGTGCTCTCGGACCGCTCGACCTACGAGATCATCGAGGCCGCGACCGTTGGCCAGCAGGGCAGCCAGATCGTGCTCGGCAAGCACTCCGGCCGGCACGCCTTCGCCGACACCCTGGCCAAGATGGGCCTGACCGTCCAGGGCGACGCCCTTAACTCCGCCTTCGCCCGGTTCAAGGAACTGGCCGACCGCAAGGTCCAGCTCACCGAAGCCGACCTAGAGGCGATCGTGGCCGAGGAGCTCGGCACCTCGGTGTCGGCCGCCTTCAGCCTGGTGACGCTGGAGGTCTCCGGTGGCACCGTCGGAACTCCCCGGGCGCGGGTCGTCCTCGACCGCCAAGGCGAGAAGGTCGATGAGGAGTCCGAGGGCGACGGCATGATCGACGCCGCCTGCCGGGCCATCCGCAAGGCCACCGGCGTCGACGGCCGGCTCACCGATTTCAATGTGTCATCGGTGACCGGTGGCGTCGACGCGCTCGGAGACGTCATCATCCAACTCGAGGCGGAAGGCGTGCGCGTCTCCGGGCGGGGTGTCTCCACCGACGTGGTCGAAGGGTCGGCCCGTGCCTTCCTCAACGCGGTGAACAAGGTCGTGCGGGTGCGCGGCCGGACGGAGGTCCGCGACACCGGCGCTACCCCGTGAGGTTCCCGGTCCTCGCCTCGTAGGCGGAGATCGCATCCTCATGACGCAAGGTGAGACCGATGTCGTCGAGGCCTTCGAGCAATCGGTATCTGGTGAAGTCGTCCATGGGGAAAGGGGCTTCAATACCGACCTTGGGCGCTGACACCAAGCGGCGATCGATGTCCACCGTGATCTCCAGAGTCGGGTCCTCGGTGACGGCCCGGAGCAACGCCGCGCCTACCGCGGCGTCGACCTGCACCGGAACCAGCCCGGCTTTGGTGCAGTTGTTGCGGAAGATGTCGCCGAAGCGCGGCGAGACAACTGCTTTGAAGCCGTAGTCCACCAGGGCCCACACCGCATGTTCCCGGGATGATCCCGTGCCGAAGTTGGGTCCGGCCACCAGGATGCTGGCTCCGGCGAACTGCGGCTGGTTGAGTACGAAGTCGCGATCGTCACGCCACTCACCGAAGAGACCGGCACCGAACCCGGTGCGCTCCACCTTCTTCAACCAGTCGCTCGGGATGATCTGATCGGTGTCCACGTCGGAGCGGTCGAGCGGGACGGCGGTTCCGGACACGGCACGTACGGGGTCCATCAGTCCAGCTCCTCGGGGGTGGCGAAGTGGCCGGCGACGGCCGTCGCGGCCGCGACGGCCGGTGACACCAGGTGGGTACGCCCGCCCCGCCCCTGTCGGCCCTCGAAGTTGCGATTCGATGTCGAGGCGCAGCGCTCGCCCGGCGACAGCTTGTCGGGGTTCATGGCCAGACACATCGAGCACCCCGGGTCACGCCACTCGAATCCCGCCGAGGTGAAGACTCTGTCGAGACCCTCGGCCTCGGCCTGTGCTTTCACCGGTCCCGAGCCGGGTACGACCATGGCCCGCAGCCCGGTTTTGACGCGATGCCCGTCCACCACCGCGGCTGCGGCCCGTAGGTCCTCGATCCTGGAGTTGGTGCACGAGCCGATGAACACC
>CAXMLU010000002.1:0-3139 GCA_964194255.1 uncultured bacterium | reverse complement strand
CCCGCCTGTTCGTGGAACGTCTGCGCGCCGTGTCCCGTGAGCCGGTGGCCTACGCCGAGCTTCCGCTCACCCAGCACGCCTTCGATGTGTTCCCCTCCATTCGCGCCGCCGCGGTCATTCGAGGGGCAGAGCGCTTCGGCGACTGGGTGCACGCCCGCTACCTCGAACGCGCCGCGCCGCGGGTGGCGTCGGATCGGTGAGCTTTTGGACCTTGCGGCGCAAGGCGGCCCGAGTCGTGCTGCTCGATGCGGATAGTCGGGTGCTGTTGATCAACAACCTCGACCCGGCCGACTCCAACAAGCCGCCGTGGTGGGAGATCCCCGGCGGAGGGGTCGACGCGGGGGAAAGCATCGAGGAGGCGGCGATTCGCGAGCTGCACGAGGAGACGGGCATCGTCGCCAAGTTGGGGCCCTGCGTGTGGACACAGCAGACTGAGTACGACTTCGGTGGCTACCACTTCGAGAACGACGAGCGCATCTATGTGGCCTGGTGCGACGGGGGAGAGGTGCGACCGGCACGGCTCGAGTATCTGGAGGCACTGGCCTATCTCGGCCATCGCTGGTGGGAGTTGGACGCGCTGCTGCTGGCCGATGTTCCGGTCCTTCCGACGCGGCTCCGTGAGTTCCTTCCCGACCTGGTGGCAGGTAGGCTCCCTGCGGAACCGGTCGACATTGGCCATCCCGGGAGGCAGCTATGAAAGTGGTCGTCGACTACGACCTGTGCGAGAGCAACGCCATATGCATGGGTCTCGCCCCCACCGTGTTCGAGGTCCGCGACGATGACTTCCTCTATGTGCTCGACGAGCATCCGCCCGAGGAACTTCGCCCCAAGGTGGAAGCGGCCGTCCGTAGCTGCCCGAAGCAGGCCATCTCCCTCGTCGAGGATTGACGCCCGGCCGAGCGCTCGCGGCGGTGGCGGTGGTTTTGGCCCTGTCCAGCTGCGGATCGGGGAAAAGGGCGTCGCCGCCAACGTCGGCGGCCAGCACCACAACGTTACCGGCCGCCGCCACCACGACCACCAGCTCGACGACGACCACCAGCACCACCAGCACCACGGCGGCGGGCGGGCCATACGCCAGCTTCCCCACACCGGACGCGGCTGCCACCCATCTGGTCGACGCATGGAAGAAAGGCGACCGGGGGCTGGCCGCCCAATCGGCCACGCCGCCGGCGGTGAACGCGCTCTTTGCCCAGCCGTACCCGCCCGGAGGACCCGAGCACCGGGGTTGCAATGCCGGCCTCGGGGGGGCGGCCAGCTGCTTCTACCGCGTGGGTCAAAGCGGGCTGTCGATGCAGCTCTCCGACGTGGACGGCACCCATTGGAGAGTCGTGGACGTGCAGTTCCTCACGTGATGGGCGGCCAGTGAAGGGCCAGGCCGTCGCCGCTCTGCGCCATCGCAACTTTGCGCTGTTCTGGGGCGGGGCGCTGGTCTCCAACGTCGGCACCTGGATGCAGAACGTGACGGTCCCGTATGTGATCTTCCAGCTGACCAGGAGCGCGGGCTGGGTGGGCCTGGCCGCGTTCGCATCCCTCTTCCCGAGCCTCCTGCTCGGCCCGTTGGCCGGCTCGCTGGCCGACCGATTCGACCGGCGCCGGATGTTGATCTGGAGCAACGTGGTGCAGGCGGCGCTCGCGTTCGGCTTGTGGGGGGTGTGGATCGGCCATTGGCGGAGCCCGGCGCTGCTGATTGCCATCATCTCTGTCAACGGTTGTGCCTTTGGGGTGACCATGCCGTCCTGGCAGGCGTTTCTGACGCAGCTGGTTCCGCGCGCCGATCTTCTCAATGCGGTGACGTTGAATTCGGCCCAGTTCAACGCGGCCCGAGCCTTCGGCCCGGCCATCGGTGGCTTGATTCTGGGCCGGTTCGGTCCGTCCTGGGCGTTCCTGGCCAACGCACTGTCGTTCGCGGCGGTGATCGTGGCCTTGGCGGCCGTGCACCCCGTGATCGTCGAACGGGCCAAGCCCACCGAGCGGGTCCTCGCCCAGTTTGCCGAGGGCCTCCGCTATGCCCGGCGCCATAGCGGCATCATGTTGGCACTGATCCTGTGTGGGTGCCTCTCCTTCCTTGGCACGCCGGTGATCCAGTTGACTCCGGTGCTGGCCAAGCGCGTCTACCACGTCGGTCCGGGGCTGTACGGGCTACTCATCGCCGTGTTCGGTTCGGGCGCTGTCTTCGGTGCAGGGGTCCTCGGCCTGATCGGGAGCCGGTGGCCCAAGAGCAGGCTGGTCGTCTTCGGCGTCCTGTTGTACGCGGCCGGCCTGGTCCTGGTCGGCCTGACCGGGATCTACGCCCTTGGTCTGATCGGTCTGGCGGTGTGCGGTGTCGCTTTCCTGACCTGTATGGCGACGCTGAACACCACCATCCAGCTCCAGGTGGCCGAGCGGATCCGGGGCCGGATTCTGGCCCTCTGGATGATGGGCATCACGGGCTTCTACCCCCTCGGTGCGCTGCTCCAGGGATGGTTGGCCGATCAGATCGGAGTCCGAACGACGGTTCTCGGTGCCGGATTGCTGATGGGAGCGGTCGTGGCCGTGGTGGCCGCCAAGCCGGGACTGGCCGCCACCGTCAACGAGCACACCCACCGGCGGGAGGATGTCGTTCCCGGTCTCAAGGAGGCGGACGTCATCCTGACCTGACGGCTCATCAGATCCGAGCGGTAGCATGCCGTATGGACGAATTCCCGCTGATCATCTCCGTGGATGACCACGTCGTCGAGCCGGCGCAGGTCTGGACCGAGCGGCTGCCCGCCAAGTTCCGCGAGATCGGTCCTCGGGTGGTGCGGGCTCCTCTCGGAGAGATGCAGTTCGTCGGTGGCAAGTTCTCCTACACGTCGGCGCCTGGTGGCCTTGCCTGCGACTGGTGGTACTACGAAGATCTGCGCTGGCCGCAGACCCGGCTCTCGGCCGCCGCCGGCTTCGACCGCGACGAGGTGAAGATCACCGCCATCACGTACGAGGAGATGCGGCCGGGCTGCTACGACACCAAGGAGCGATTGGCGGACATGGACGTCAATCACGTCGAAGCGTCGCTGTGCTTCCCGACGTTCCCGCGGTTCTGCGGGCAGACCTTCGCCGAGGCCAAAGACAAAGACCTGGCCCTGCTCTGTGTTCAGGCCTACAACGACTGGATGGTCGACGA
>CAXMLU010000001.1:0-3020 GCA_964194255.1 uncultured bacterium | reverse complement strand
ACCTGGTGCTCACCGCCGGGCTGCCGACGGGCGAAGGCGAGCGGGCCCTCCGGGCGGTCGGCCCGGGAGCGATTTTCGATGTGGTTGAGCTGCTGTCGGACGAGGGGGCCACGCGGCTGCGGGCGTACGCGTCGGGCGATCGGCAGCGCCCTCAGCCCGGCTTTTGGCCGGACGCCCTCTGGCTGCGCTGAGCCGGCGGCCGACGCGCTACCAGGGCAGGCGATGCTTGGCCGCCAGCTGCCAGCGGGCCCGGCGGTACTCCCTGCGGCGCGCCTTCAAGTCGGCCCTGAGCGTCTCGCCCTCGGTCGGCTCGGTGGCGGCGGCGTAGGCCTGCCGGAGACGCTGAATTTCAGGCTCGTGGGCCGCAGCGAGCTCTTGTCTCTCCCGCTTGATCCACGGACCCGGATCGACGATGCGCACGCCAAAGCGTACCGCCCGTCACGGCTTCAGCCGGCGCACGAGGACCTCCTGGGCGACGCTGGCCACGTGGACGCCATGTTCGTCGAACACCTTGCCAAGGGCCACGCCCCGCGAGCTCATCAACCCCTCGCAGGCGAAGTCGAACACGTGCCAGCCGTCGGCGTGCACCGGCCGGTGGAACCACATGGCGTGATCCAGGCTGGCGGCCATCACCTGGTCGTGGGCCTCTCCCGTTATCCCCGGATACTGGGTGACCACGGCATCGGTCGACAGGTCGTCGGACACGTAGGCGAGGGCGCACGCATGCAGGAGCGGATCCTTGCCGACGGGCTTGACCATGCGCATCCACGCCACGGCCCGGCCGGGACGCACCGCTTCCGGCACGAAGCGTCGATCGAACTGGTCACTCCAGCCGCCGGAGGGAAACGCGTCGGGCCCGGCTACGTCAGGAGCGGCGCTGACCTGGACCTCGGGCGCCTCCTCGTCCACCTGGAACGACGCCGACAGGGTGAGAATGGCGCCTACCGACTGGCGAGCGTCGACGCGGCGGGTGACGAAGGAGCGACCGTTGCGGAGCCGGTCCACCTCGAAACGGATGGGCTCCTCATGGTCGCCGCGCCGGATGAAATAGGCGTGCAGCGAGTGCACCCGATAGGCGGGATCGACCGTGGCGCCAGCCGCTCGTAGCCCCTGGGCGACGATCTGACCGCCATACAGACCGCCCCACGGGTACTGCGGTCCGATACCTACGAACGTGTCGGGGCCATGCGGCTCGAGGGCCATCATGGCGGCGAAGTCCACGGTTTCGACTCGGTCCAGCCGGTCGTTCGTCATCCTGCCCAGATTCCCGGGTCAGGAAGGGCCACGCAAACGGGAAGCAGGCGGGGCAGGATCTGCCCATGTTGCTCGCTGACCTCGTGGCCACTTCTGAGGCGGTCGCCGCGACGCCTTCGAGGTCGGGCAAAGTGGCGGCGCTGGCGGCCCTTCTGGCCGGTCAGACGGGCGACGACGTCGAGGTCGCGGTCGCCTTCCTCGCCGGCGAACCCCGGCAGGGAAAGGTAGGGGTCGGGTGGGCCGCGCTGGCGGGGGCCTCGGCGTCGGCGGCCGCCGCCCCGGCCACCGAGGCCACGCTCACGCTGGCGGAGGTCGACGCCGCCATCGCCGACATCAAAGCCCGGTCCGGACCCGGCTCGGCCGCGCAACGCCAGGAGCTTCTGTCCGGTCTCCTCAACCAGGCCACCGCACCCGAGAGCGACTTCGTGCGCCGGCTGTTGCTGGGCGACCTGCGCCAGGGCGCGCTCGAGAGTGTGGTCACCGACGCCGTGGCTCGCGCCAGTGGCATCGCCGTCGACGCAGTCCGCCGGGCCGTCATGCTGGCCGGGAACCTCCCTTACATCGCCCGCCTGGCCCTGACCGCGGGGGCACGTGGCCTCGAGACGATTGGCCTCGAGGTGCTGCGCCCGGTGCAACCCATGCTGGCGGCCACGTCGCCGGACGTGGCCGCCGCCATCACCGCGTGCGGGCCGGCGTCGGTGGAGTGGAAGCTCGACGGAGCCCGGATCCAGGCCCACCGGCTGGGGGATGAGGTGCGGCTGTTTACCCGCAACTTGAACGACGTCACCAGCCGCCTGCCGGCCGCCGCATCGGTGGTTCGCTCGCTGCCGGTGGACAACGTCATCCTTGACGGCGAGGTCCTCGGTGTCGGCGACGATGAGCGACCCGACCGGTTCCAGGAGACCATGAGCCGCTTCGGACGGCACGAAGGCACGGGCCGCGACCTGGGCGTTTGGTTCTTCGACTGCCTCCACGTCGACGGCGTGGACTTGATCGACGAGCCGCTCGGGAGCCGGCAAGAGGTGCTTGAACGCATCGCCGGTCCGTGGCGCGTTCCCGCCACGCTTACCGACGACCCGGCCGCGGCCGCCGCCTTTCTGGAGGCATCGCTCGAGGCCGGCCATGAAGGCGTGATGGTCAAGTCGATCGACTCCCGTTACGAGGCCGGCCGGCGCGGACAGGCGTGGCGGAAAGTCAAACCCGTGCAGACCTTCGATCTGGTCGTGCTCGCCGCCGAATGGGGGCATGGCCGGCGCCAGGGGTGGCTCTCCAACCTGCACCTCGGCGCCCGGTCGGAGGATGGTGGGTTCGTGATGGTGGGCAAGACGTTCAAGGGCCTGACCGACGAGTTGCTCAAGTGGCAGACGGCTCGATTCCTCGAGCTCGAAACGGCTCGTCACCGGGCGGTGGTCGAGGTGCGGCCTGAGCTGGTGGTCGAGATCGCCCTTGACGGGGTGCAGGCGTCTGTCCGCTACCCCGGCGGCGTCGCGCTGCGTTTCGCCCGCGTCCGCCGCTACCGGCCAGACAAGGACGCGTCGGAAGCCGACCTCATCACATCGCTCCAAGCGTTGCTGACTCGGCCCGAATAACTGTTGCAGAGGTGCGGCGAAGCCGCCGAACCAGCGAGACTGGGGTTTCATCTCGGCACGGGAGGCAGGAATGGATGTCCGCTCGATCATCGACGTCGCTCCGGAAGACGAGCACAACGGGACGGTGCCCGTCTGGTGGCTGATCCGACCCCAGGAGATGAAGGAGATCACCGACGG